>JALRFB010000078.1 GCA_023256555.1 Sediminibacterium sp.
ATTATGACTTCTAATATTGGCGCACGTCAATTAAAAGAGTTTGGTGATGGAGTGGGTTTTGCTACAGCGACAAGAGTGCAACAAACAGAAGAGAATAATCGTTCTGTGATTGAAAAAGCATTGAAGCGTACTTTCTCTCCAGAGTTTTTAAATCGTATTGATGATGTGATCGTATTCAATTCATTGACAAAAGAAAATATATTCTTAATCATTGATATCATCATGAAGCATGTGGTAGGTCGTTTAGCTAACTTGGGATTAAACTTAATGCTGACAGAAGCTGCCAAAGAATTTATTGCAGAGAAAGGTTATGATGTTCAATTTGGTGCAAGGCCTTTACATAGAGCTATTCAAAAATATGTGGAAGATCCTCTAGCTGAAGAAATATTAAATTATAATGTTAAAGAAGGAGATACTTTAATTGCAGATGTAGACAAAGACAAAGCCGCTTTGACATTCACATTGCAAAAAAAGGAAAAAGAAAAAGCGCCTAAAACGCCAAAAGAACCAAAAGAAGATTAATATTTTATTTTGATCCCCATCTAAAACTCTCGTTCTTTAAACCAGCAAGATCTAAAACTCTATGCACTACTGTATAGGCAACTTCTTCGATGGTTTTAGGTTGGCTGTAAAAACTTGGAGTTGCAGGACAAATAATTCCGCCAGCCAAAGTAATGGTCTCCATATTTTTAATATGAATTAAATTATAAGGAGTTTCTCTTGCTACTAAAATTAATTTTCTCCTTTCCTTTAGAATAACATCTGCAGCTCTAGTGGTTAAATCGTCACTAATGCCGCTTGCAATTCTACCCATGGTCCCCATACTACAAGGAATAACAATCATCGTATTGAATTGCGCAGATCCAGAAGCAAAGGGTGCATTGAAATCATTCTTTGCATATATTTTAAAAGGGTAATTATTGTAATCCTTATTTCCTAGTTCTGTTTCCCAAACATATTTGGCATTATCGCTCATCACAATACCCACGGCGTCCAATTGGTCATGTATTTGCTCTAAACTATCTAAAAGACATTTAGCATAGATAGAGCCACTGGCACCTGTAATGGATATGATAAGCTTGTTCATGTACTTATAACAAAAATAGGAACTAATTGTTGATTCTTTAGAAGGCAAAAAAAATCCCCCTCAAAAGAGGAGGATCTTCAATATTTGGAGGAAGTCTATTTTACTTTATACATTTTTTCATAGTATTCATCAGCCATTCTATTACTATCAAATTGGAATCGAACATCTTTCATTCCATTTTGAGTAATTTGACGCCATGTGTCAGGTTGATCATAGTACATTGGTACTATTTGATCTTCTAAGATTTTGTATAACTCATTTAAGTCATATGCATCTTGTTCCTCAGTACTCATGTTTGCATAATCCGCCTTTGGTACTACGAATCCATTGTTACCGTGGTTTACAAATTCAGGTATCCAGCCATCATCAGTTGAGAAGTTTACAGATCCATTCATAGCTGCAGTCATACCAGATGTTCCAGAAGCTTCTCTAGGCACTCTTGGGTTATTTAACCAAACGTCAGAAGCTTGTTTCATTCGCTTGCTCAATGCCAATTCATATCCCACTAAAACAGCTACATTACTGTAATTCTTACTTAAATGTACCAAATGGTTAAATTGGTTAATAGCAGGATGATCTACAGGATAAGGCTTACCAGCAAAAATGATTTGAACTGGGTGTTTTGTATTCGCTAATAATTTTTCGAAGCGTTCTAAATCCCAAGATAAGAAATCTGCACGCTTATAACCAGCAAAACGTCTTGCCCAAACTATCGTTAATACTTTTGGATCAAATACTTTACCAGTTTGATCAGCCACTATTTCAAAAGCACGCTTTTTCAAATACCATTTTCTGTCATCAAATGCGGAATCATCTCCTGCTTCTGCAAATTTGTACAATTGCTTATCAGCCCAATAACGCCAGTTTTGAGCATTGGTAATATGATCGATAGGGCAGATACCATCGTACTTGCCCCACATTTCTCTACTTACATGTCCATGTAATTCAGATACACCATTAGCTTTTCTAGCAAATCGTAATGCTGCTAAAGAGTGATTGAATTGGTCATCTTGAATACCTGTTAATTTTCTTACTTCATCAATACTCAATCCACAGAAATAACCCATTTTATGACATAAATAAATATCATGCTTTTCGTTACCTGCTTCTTCTGGAGTATGTGTAGTGAATACTAAACGCTTTTTAACTTCATCCAAAGATTTGTATTTATTCAATAAATAAAACGCACTTGAAAAACCATGTGCTTCATTTAGGTGATATACATCCGGATTGAAACCAATTTCGTCAATCAATTTTGCACCAGCCACACCCAATAATATAAATTGAGCAACTTTGGTAGCAACATTCGCATCATATAATCTATGAGTGATGGTTTGAGATACATAATCATTCTCTGGTAAATCAGTACTCAATAAAAATAATGGAGCACTGCAGAAAGTGTTAGGTGCTAAATAATATGCTTTCACCCAAACTGGATGATCGTGAATTAAAATTTGATATTTGATACCAGTATCTTCTAAGAAGCTGTACATCTTCTCCATAAAAGTTACTTGTAAACTTTGATCTTGGTTTCTTGCTTGATCATAGTATCCATACTTCCAAAGGATACCAACACCAATCATATTTTGGTTTAATTCGAATGCACTTCTTAAATGTGAGCCTGCTAGAAAACCTAATCCACCACTATAAATTTTTAATGGTTGATGAATAGCGAACTCCATGGAAAAATAAGCTGCCTTAGTACTGTACTTCTCGTTGATTTTATAAGGCACTTGATAATTTCTAAAACTCATGATCTAAATGGGTTTGATGAATAGGAGTGCAATATAAACCTATTTGACTAAAATGTACTTAATACACATTATGCTGTGGATAACAATCGTTTGCAATCAACAATTGTGGATTATTTCTTCTTTTTGGGCTTTCTCTTTTTATCGTAAGAGTCATTAAAATAGCATGTCATATTGCGATGATTACCGCAATTACCGTCTTCTTTTATTTTAATTATTTGACCTGTAATAGTAAAATGAATAATGCAAGGATCTCCTTTTTCAGTATAAGTTGCTTGATTCTTATTGAAATTCAATAAACCTTTTAATTCACCTATACAAGTACCTTCTTTCTTTTCAAAGTGCATAAAAAACTGATACTTGTTAGCAACACCAGTGAAATCTCTTAAAGAAATAAAATTCTTGGCATCTCTTGCATAATCTCCACTGTATGTATAGTTTGTTGCAAGTGTGTCTAATGGATTAATGATTGTTTTTGACTCTGGCTTTTTATTACTGTCAAAATAAATTAATCTAAAATGATTGTCTGTGTATGCCCATCCATTTTTTTCATAGACCAAAACATTTTCTTCATCCATTTTGTTTTCTTCCACTAAAAAAGTGGGTTCTTTATTAATTGAAACAGATTTTCCATAATGCCTTGAACCTTTATATTCATTTAAAAAATCAGTTATAATTTTATAATCTAAATAAGCATTCTTTTTACTAAATACAACCACAGCGATTTCATCTTTATTTGGGTGATGAACATTCAACAATAAATAATACTCAGTTTCTTTTTCAATTTTTAAAAGCGGGTAAAGAATTGCCTTTTTGTCTTTAGAAGAAATAATTTTTTCTACTACTGAATCAGGAACAAATTGGGCTAATGCTTTTGCACCAATCACTAAAGTATCTCTTGTGGTGGTTAAATTTGTATCTGATAAACTGATAGGAAGCTCGACAGTTTTGAATACTTTATTAAAATCATTAATTTTTAAAGGAGTATTACCCGATAGGTCGGTCTTTTTCTCGGAACATGCCATCACAAAGCATAAAACAGCAAACCAATACCAATTTCGCATGTAGTAAAAATTTTTACTAAAATAGGCATAAATTTACAATCATAGCTATGTCTGACAAATCATTAGATACACTACACGAATCAGTTCCTGTCCAAAACAAAAGAGGATGGAGGAAGTTGCTTGCATTTTTAGGACCTGCTTATTTAGTAAGTGTAGGTTATATGGATCCGGGTAATTGGGCCACCGACTTGGCAGGTGGAGCCGCATTTGGGTATCAACTTATTTGGATTTTGTTACTGAGTAATTTAATGGCAGTTTTATTACAAAGTTTAAGTGCAAGATTAGGGATTGTAAGAAGATTGGATTTAGCTCAAGTAAATAGAGAGACCTATCCACCAGCGGTTAATTTTATTTTATACATTCTGGCAGAACTTGCCATTGCAGCCACTGATTTGGCAGAAGTACTTGGAATGGCTATAGGTATTAAACTACTTACTGGATTACCATTAATGTATGGAACTTGTATTACTGTTCTTGATACTTTTGTTTTCTTATTCTTACAGAAATATGGCATCCGTAAAATGGAAGCTTTTATAATTTTATTAGTTGCCACCATTGGAATGAGTTTTTTTGTACAACTTTTTATAGCAAAGCCAAATCTGTCTTATGCAATTAAAGGATTTATTCCAACTGCTTTAAGTCCTGAGGCATTGTATATAGCAGTGGGTATTATAGGTGCTACAGTAATGCCTCATAATTTGTATTTACATTCTGCATTAGTGCAAACAAGAAAAATAGATAGAAATGTAGCAGGAATTAGAAAATCCATTTTTTATAATTTCATTGATAGTGCAGTGGCATTGAATGCTGCATTTTTTGTAAACGCAGCTATTTTAATTTTGGCAGCTGCTGCATTTTATTCAACGGGGAATACCCATGTTGCAAAGATTGAAGAAGCACATGCTTTATTGGCACCTTTATTAGGATCAAAATTGGCGCCAGTTTTATTTGCCATTGCATTAATTGCAGCGGGTCAAAGTTCTACTGTAACAGGTACTTTAGCAGGTCAAATTGTAATGGAAGGTTATTTAAAAATCAGGTTAAACCCATGGATAAGAAGACTATTAACCCGACTAGTAGCAATAGTTCCTGCGGTATTGGTCATTGGTATTATGGGAGAGGGTAGAGTGGATTCCTTATTAATTTTTAGCCAGGTTATTTTAAGTTTACAATTAGGCTTTGCAGTGATTCCTTTAATTCATTTTGTGAGTGATAAAGTAACTATGGGAGAATTCGCCATTGGTTGGAAAATCAAAGTGCTTTCTTGGATTGTGGCATCGATATTAGTGTATTTAAATGGACATTTGGTGCTCGATTTTGCAACAAGTTTTATTGAGCAATCTAATAATCTTTTATTGAAAATGATGCTAATATCGATTATTGTTTTCTTTGCAATACTTATCACATTTATTATTATCTATCCTTTTTTTAGAACAAGAGATGCAGCAAAGGATGCTGATTTTCATGGAGCATTAATTGAAT
>JALRFB010000079.1 GCA_023256555.1 Sediminibacterium sp.
GTCTTTATTAGCAGTTTTATATTTTCCCATTTGGTGTATTTATTTAGAAGCCCCACAGTATCCAGAAGGATTAAGCATGTCTATTTATGTTGATCATATAGGAGGAGATATTGATATTATTAATGGTTTAAATCACTATATAGGCATGAGAACTATTCATGCAAATGATTTTATTGAATTTTCTATATTATCCTATTGTGTGATGTTCTTTTCTTTACTCTTTATACTAAATGGAATATTTGCGAGTAAAAAGTTTTTTTATTTACTAAGTATTTTATTTATTTCATTTGGCATTATAGCAATGATTGACTTCTGGAGATGGGAGTATGATTATGGCCATCATTTAAATGAAGATGCTGCTATTAAGGTACCAGGGATGACCTATCAACCTCCGTTGATCGGCTACAAACAGTTATTAAATTTTGGCGCTTATTCCTTTCCAGATATAGGGGGCTATGTTTTTATTGCTGCAGGGCTAGTTATCCTGTTTTATTTATATAAATTCTTAGTAAAGTCTAAAAATATTAAATGAAATTTAGTCAATCTATCATAGGACTTTGTATGTTACTACAAAGCTGTTCTATTCAAGTAGAAAAAATTAATATTGGGAAAGATCAATGCCATTTTTGTAAGATGACGATTGCTGATGCTAGATATGGAGGAGCAATACTGACAAAAAAAGGTAAAACTTATAAATTTGACGACTTGTATTGTTTGCAATCTTTTGTGAAAGAAGAATTGATTGAAGGCAAAGAGATTAAAAAAATATTTATTCAAAATTATAATGCTTCTAATGAATTATTAGATATAAATCTTGCTTATATAATAGAAAATGCATCTATTAATGGGCCTATGAATGGACATTGGGCAGCATTTTCAACAAAAGAAGTTGCTAAAACAATGACGCCAGAACTAATAGGCAAAGTAGTCAGTGAAAAACAAATTTTGAAATGAAATGTTTTCATTTTATTATTTTTCTGCTGTTAGCTCCGATAATAGCCTTTTCTGGTACCATCAAAGTTGGAGCCGGTGAACTTGTTCATTCGATTAAACAAGCCATTCATTTAGCACAGAAGGGAGATACTATTATAGTGGCAGCTGGTGAATATAGAGAAGGTAATATAGTTGTAGATAAACAAGTTTTTTTACAAGGGAAAGGTATGCCAGTTTTGAATGGTCAAAAAAAATTTGAGATTTTATCAATAAAAGCTAATGGGGTTATTGTGGAAGGTTTTAAGTTGGTACATTCAGGCATTTCCGCCATTGACGATTTTGCAGGTATCAAGTTATATGATTGTAAGGATATAGTCATTCGGAATAATATGCTGCATGACACTTATTTTGGTATTTATGTGCAATATGGCATCAATTGTAAAATCATCAACAATACAGTAGTAGCTTTTTTAAAAGAAGAACAACAAAGTGGAAATGGAATACATTGTTGGAAATCGGATAATATCCTTATTTCGGGCAATAAAATAATGGGCCATAGGGATGGTATATATCTAGAATTTGTTTCTAATTCTGTAATTTCCAATAATCACTCTATTAAGAACATTAGATATGGCTTACATTTTATGTCATCAAATAATAACAAATATTTGTCTAACTATTTTATAGGCAATGGAGCAGGTGTTGCAGTTATGTACTCTAATCAAGTACAAATGATCAATAATGTATTTAAAGAAAATTGGGGAGATGCGGCATATGGGCTTTTGCTAAAAGACATAAGGGATAGTGAAATTAAAGGAAATCATTTTGAAAAAAATACAAGTGGAATATATATGGAAGCTGTTACAAGGGTTTCAATGGAACATAATCTATTTATTAATAATGGATGGGCCATGAAGATACAGGCCAATTGTATGGAAGTAAATGTGACAAAAAATAATTTTTTGGGTAATTCATTTGATGTTGGCACCAATGGAAATCTTGTATTAAATAGATTTAATAATAATTATTGGGACAAATATGAAGGGTATGACATTAATAAAGATAAAATTGGAGATGTCCCCTATAGACCAGTGAGTATGTACTCAATGATTGTTGAACAAAATCCTACTGCAATGATGCTGTTTAGAAGTTTTATTACTTCACTGCTCGATAAAACAGAAAAATTAATACCAAGTATTACCCCCGAAAATCTAGTTGACAATCTACCATTAATGAATAAAGCCTTTTAAAATTAACCCATGATTATTGCAAATAATGTAACAAAACAGTTTGGCAAATTAAAAGCACTGAATGATTTTTCTGTAGAATGTCATAGCGGAGCTTGTATTTCTTTAATTGGCCCTAATGGAAGTGGAAAAACTACTTTTATAAAATCCGTTTTAGGTATGATTATTCCTGATAGCGGGTTTATTACTTTTAATAATCAGAATATTGACAAAGACTGTACCTATAGAAGTAATATTGGCTATATGCCACAGATAGGACGTTATCCAGATAATATGTCAATAGGACAAGTAATAGATTTAATGAAAGAAATTAGAATGAATAATGGAACTATTAGTTTAGATGAAGATTTATTGAACGCTTTTCAAATACAAAAAATCACAGATAAAAAAATGTGCACCTTGTCGGGCGGGACAAGACAAAAAGTGAGTGCTGTTTTAGCTTTTTTATTTAATCCATCTGTATTAATTCTGGACGAACCCACTGCAGGGCTAGATCCAGTAGCGTCTGAAATTCTCAAAGAAAAAATTACTTTAGAAAAACATAGAGAAAAGTTGATATTAATCACCTCACATATTTTAAGCGATTTAGATGAATTAGTGAATGAAGTGATTTTTATGCAAGAAGGTAAGTTAATATTTCATAAAGAAGTAGAAGAATTGAAATTAGAAACAGGAGAAAAAATGTTGGGAAAAGTTATTGCCAATGTAATGTCTAAAAATTAGCTAATGTATAAAATTATTAAATATATTCTCACAGACATTTTGCGTAATAAAATTATTATTGCTTATATATTAGTATTATTAAGCATTTCACTATCTATTTTTGCATTAGAAGACAATGTGAACAAGGGCTTATTAAGTTTATTGAATTTGATATTAATTGTACTTCCCTTATTCAGCATCATATTTTCTACTATTTATTTGTATAATAGTAGCGAGTTTATAGAATTAATATTAAGCCAGCCTATAAAGAGAAAAATTATTTGGATAGGATTTTCATTTGGACTCTCTATTGCATTATCAATCGCATTTATTTTAAGTATAGCTTTACCCATTTTGATATTTGTACATACATTGAGTGCATTAATGATTGTTATCGTGGGGTTATTGTTAACAAATATTTTCGTTGCTGTTGCGCTCTTTGCTTGTGTTAAGATCCGAGATAAGGCAAGAGGTATTGGTGTTGCAATTATTTTATGGATGTATTTTTCATTATTATTTGATGCTCTTATACTTTTTCTGTTATTTCAATTCAATGACTATCCTATTGAAAAGCCGATGATTGTCATTAGCAGCTTCAATCCCATAGATTTAGCAAGGGTGCTGGTATTATTACAATTAGACGAATCTGCCATGATGGGGTATACTGGTGCTATTTTTAAAGAATATTTTGGAACAAAGCTAGGGATGAGTATTTCTGTATTTATATTGACAACTTGGTACACTATTCCTTTATATTTTTCCAACAAACAGTTTGACAAGAAAGATTTGTAATCTAAAAAAGGGAATACAATGAAAAATGATATACTAACAAAAGATGATATTAAAAAATTGGTAAATTCTTTTTATGAAATCATAAAAAAAGATGATTTGTTGGGACCCATTTTTAATGATATAAGTAAAGTAGACTGGGAAAACCATCTACCCATTATGTATGCTTTTTGGGAAAATGCTATATTTTTTACTGGTGTTTATGTAGGGAATCCTTTAAAAACCCATCAGAAAATACATTCTTTATTTCCATTGACTAATCATCACTTTGATCGTTGGAATGAGCTTTTTATTCAAATAGTAGATTCGATGTTTAAGGGAGAAAAAGCAGAACTAACAAAAACGCGCGCATTGCAAATTTCTTTAGTATTACAAGATAAGCTAGCGCGCGTAGATAGATTACAAAATTTATTTGAGTAATCTTCTATTTTTTAGGTGGTAATAAAACGCCATCTACTACATGAATAATACCATTTGATGCTGGGATGGATGCAATAATTTTTGCATTCCCATTTACAAAAAAGTCTTTGCCTTTTTTATTGATCGTAATGTTATTTCCATTCACTTGACCAATATTTTGACCGTCCTGAAATGCATCTGTTTTATATACACCAACAGATACATGGTATTGCAAAATATCTACTAAAGTTTCTTTGCTTTCTGGTTTCAGTAAGTTTTCAACAGTTCCTGCAGGTAATTTGTTAAATGCATCATTGGTAGGCGCAAAAACTGTAAAAGGTCCAGCATTACTTAAAGCATCAACTAATTCGCCAGCTTTTACTGCAGCGACTAATGTAGTGTGATCTTTACTTCCAACTGCTACTTGAACAACATTATGCTGCGAAGCATCATCAACAATACCAGATTGACCAACAGAGTTTGATCTAGCAATGTCAATAGCTGAAGTGGAATCAGTTTGACTAGATTGACATGCATTTAGAACAATGAACGGTAATACTATCCAAATAATTTTGTATTTCATAAAACAGATTTTTTTCATATGCAATCTAAATATAGAAGCAATTGATGATTATGCGTGAAATCATAATTAACTCTAAACTGATGAAAATCATGGTTAATCTAAATTAGTAGAGCGTTTCCATCTTTAATAATTTAAATTATTAGGTAATAACTTAAGTTGAATATCATTTAATCAAGTTAAAACAATTCTCACCCCTTCACCTCTATTAACCCCTGTTTTCCCTCCAAAAACACAAAACCTGGCACAAACCTGGCAAGAACTAACCCCAAACAAAAAGGGTCTATGCCTTTAACAGCATAAACCCTTGAAATGTTGCCTTTCGGCTGTGGGCCCACCAGGGCATGATCCTGGGACCCCCTGATTATGAGTCAGGTGCTCTAACCAACTGAGCTATAGGCCCGCATCTTTCGATGTAGGCGGCAAAAATAGGATATTTTAACCTTTTTTAAAGCTATCTACCCATTTTTTCAGCTATTTTTGCGCCATGAAGAAAGTATTTTTATCTATCGCGGCAGTATGGTTCTTTGGAGTTGTTGCCAATGCTCAGTCAAAAAGTTCAACTAATGCAGATTTGACTGGAAGAGCAGCAGATCATTTAATGTTTCAATTCGGTACAGATACCTGGACAAATACCCCAGATAGCGTGAAATTGGGTAATGGAACAAGTCGTCATTTTAATATGTATTTCATGTACGACAAACCTTTTAAGTCAAACAATCATTATAG
>JALRFB010000007.1 GCA_023256555.1 Sediminibacterium sp.
GTACCATTTTGTCTAGTAGCGATTATTATACAATAGAAGGTAAAGACCAGGATGGATGGCCCCATTTTAAGCAACTTAAGAACTTACCCATAATGAACATGATAGAGCAAGAGGCCTTCCTGAAAGACCATATTTTACTCTATTTTGATAACAATCAGTTCTAGTGGATTGTTTTTTTAGTGAATTTTACCAATCTTTGCAACAATTAAAAAATAGCATATGCAATTCCCAGCTGAGTTACGTTACACGAAAGATCATGAGTGGATCAAATTAGAAGGCAACACTGCCACTATTGGTATTACAGATTTTGCTCAATCTGAATTAGGTGATATCGTTTATATCGATATTAATACAGTGGGATCTAGTTTATCTGCAGAAGCTGTATTTGGTACAGTGGAAGCAGTAAAAACAGTAAGTGATTTATTTTTACCAGTTGCAGGAACTGTAGCTGAAGTAAATCCAGCATTGGCTGCACAACCAGAATTAGTCAATACAGATCCATACGGAGCAGGTTGGATGGTAAAAGTAACGGTAAATAATCCAGCAGATGTGGAAGCTTTATTGACAAGCGAAGCATATGCTCAATTGGTTCACTAAAAACTATCATGAAAAAATTAAGTAGCATTTGGCTGATTGCCGAAATTGCATTTATTTTTTACATGTTAACCATACCTGGAAATAATCTTCCAAGATTAAACTACTGGGGGCAAGATAAGATTGTACACATCATATTGTTTGGCTCTTTAATGTTTGCTGCATTGTTTCATTATGATCAATTAGAAACGGCTTTCTTTAAAACAACCAGAGCAAGAGCGCTTACAATGATTGTTTGTATTGTATACGGAATAGGTATGGAGTTTTATCAGAAATATTTTGTACCAACCCGCGGTTTTGAAGTAACAGATATGTTAGCAGATGCAGCGGGAGTTCTTTTAAGCCTACCATTGTATCAAAAACTAATGCGTCGAAAATAGCATGGGGATAGAAAAAGACATACAACAACCTAATTTCAGAAACGAATACCAGAAACTGGGTATCAATATTATGTACACTGCCAATTGGCTAAATGAAAAAATTTCAAGTGTACTTTCACAAGAAGATATTACTCAACAACAATACAATATATTAAGAATACTTCGTGGAGCCGAAAAACCATTGAGTACTTTACAAATAAGATCACGCATGTTGGATAAAATGAGTGACACAAGTAGAATTGTGGACAGATTAGTGGCTAAAGAATTAGTCGAAAAAAATACCTGCCCTTCAGATAAAAGATTAGTAGATGTAGTACTTTCTAAAAAAGGATTTGCTGTTTTAGAAAAATTAGATTTGCTTAACAATCATTTAGATTCACTGATGAAAGGCATTAGCGAAAAAGAGGCTAGTACATTAAATCAGCTGCTAGACCAAATAAGAGACGCTTCAAAATAATCCTATTATGATTCAAAGAGTTTTATATAGCCTGCTTTTTGTAGGTTTTTTTATTTCTGTAAATGCGCAACCTAGTAAATCAGATAAAAATGTATTTGAGTTTAGAGGAGTTTGGATAGCCACTGTTGAAAACATTGATTACCCGAGTAAAAGAGGACTAAGCAATGAGGAGCAAAAAGAAGAATTTATTGCACTATTAGATAAGCATCAACAAAATGGCATGAACGCCATTATCATGCAAATAAGACCAGCAGGAGATGCACTCTACCCTTCTGCATTAGAGCCATGGAGTGAATATTTAATGGGCAAGCAAGGACAAGGTCCAATTCCTTTTTACGATCCATTAGTCTTTATGATAGAAGAAACACATAAGAGAGGTATGGAATTTCATGCATGGATCAATCCTTACAGAGCGGTATTCAATATCAATAAATCAAGTGTAGCGCCGAGTCATTTATCCAAAATGCATCCAGAATGGTTTATCAATTTTGAAGGCAAGAAATATTTTAATCCTGGATTACCTGAAGTATGGGAGCATACCAATAAAGTAGTGACAGATATTTTGAAAAGATACGATGTGGATGCCATTCATATGGACGACTATTTCTATCCATATAGGGTTCCCAATAAAGATTTTCCAGATCAAGCTACTTATTTAAAATATACAAGAGGCTTAGACAAGGAAACTTGGAGAAGAAGCAATTGCGACACTATTATTAAGCAACTCAATGCAACCATTAGAAAAATAAAACCGGGTGTGCAATTTGGCATCAGCCCTTTTGGTGTTTGGAGAAATAAATCAAAAGACCCAAGAGGAAGTGTTACTAGAGCGGGTCAGACAAATTATGATGATTTATACGCTGATATTTTATTGTGGTTAGAAAAAGGATGGATTGATTATGTGACACCACAATTGTATTGGGAGCATGGACATGCTTTAGCAGATTATGATGAATTAGTACAATGGTGGAATGACCATACATATGGGAAAGCATTGTATATCGGACATGGAATTTATAGAGCAGGAACCAATAGTACTTGGAAGGATCCAAATGAAATACCTTATCAAATAAAAAAATTAAGAGCTCTTACAAATACAGGAGGAAGTGTATATTTTAGTAGCAATAGTTTTAAGAATAATCCTAATGGCTGGAATGATACCCTACAACAAAATTATTATAAGAACCCTGCGATAATTCCTTCTTTGGTTCCACAATACAAAATGGCAACTCCCAATATAGAAAAGAAAACTGCTACAAGTTTTCAAATAAATATGCCTAAATCAGCCCTGGTAAAATCTTTTGCAATCATTCAAAAAGAAGATGGAGTATACAGTGTTGCAAGTATGCTTGCAGCAGATACCAAAATAGTAAATCTGAATTCATTAGGCATTAATAGAAATGCTGGGAACCAATATTGGTTAATTGCTATTGGATTGCAAAATCAAATTAGCGAATATGTCGCCATCCCTTAAGGGATTATTCAAACACACGTTTCAGATTTAAATTTTGATTGGCTTTAATAATCAACGGTACATGTTCAACCACTGTCATATCATTATCCAAACCAAAGGCTTTTTGATCACTCTGAGCTAATTGTTTGATATTGAAATAGGCATCCATAATAAAGTCTTCTTTAAAAGACAATTCATTTTCTATAGAGAAGAAGCTTTCAATGATAACATAAGTAATGTCTGCATGAAAATCCTTGCTTTTTAAAGATTCGTATTTGCTATATATGCCTAATTCTTGGCATTCATTCAATTCTTGCATTACTTTCTTAAAGCAAATATTAATTCTTGGTTGAATCCTAAAACCAATTTTAAAATCAACACGCATTACTTTATCATCTACTAGTTCACGTATACTATATTCCATTCCATATGGAGAGTCTGTTCTATCAATATGTAAAAACCAATAAATGTCTGCGCGTTTTGGCTTACGGTTTAAAATAGAATCTATAATACGATGTTCGATTTCTCTATGGTTATTTGCTTTGGTTAAGTATACCAAATGCGTTGCATATTTCGGAACATCTTTATCGGCACTTAAATCAGTCAATTGTTGCAAATAATCTTTCAACTTCACAAAGTCCAAATATCTATTGGTAATTTTTCTTGCTCTATGCCAGATCATCATTACAAAAATCATACTCAAAGAAAATACGAAAGTGATATAACTTTCTTTAATCTTTACCACATTGGCAACAAAGAATGAAATTTCCACTAAACTGAAAATCGCAATTATAATCGCTACAGGTAAATGACCCCATCTTCTTACATTCAATAAATAGAAATTCATTAAAATAGTGGTAGAGATCATGGTGATAATGATAGAGAAGCCATAAGCAGCTTCCATATGTTCACTTTTTCTAAAGAATAAACACATTGTGATACATCCAATCCATAATAAAAAGTTCAAAGAGGGAATATAAATTTGACCTTTTTGATCTGTTGGAAATTTAACAGTTACTCTTGGCCAGAAGTTCAAACTGATTGCTTCGTTGATTAATGTGAAAGAACCACTTATCAAAGCTTGGCTTGCAATGATAGCTGCAATAGTAGCAACACCAATACCAATTAACAAGAACCAATGTGGCATTATCTCATAAAAAGGATTTAGCCCTTCAATAGAAGTTCCAACATGTTGTAATAACCATGCTCCTTGGCCCATATAATTTAAGACTAATGCTAATTTGACAAACATCCAGCTTACTTGAATATTTTGACGTCCGCAATGTCCTAAATCACTATACAAAGCCTCAGCACCTGTTGTACATAAGAAAACTGCACCCAATAACCAGAAGCCTTTTGGATAATTGACTAATAAATCTATTGCATAATAAGGGTTGATCGATTTTAAGATACCCATATGGCCAACAATTTGAGAAACACCCAATAACATAATCATTGAAAACCATAATAACATGATTGGACCAAATGCAAAACCTACAATTTTAGTCCCAAAACGTTGAAAGAAAAAAATCAAAGAAATAATGGCAATGACAATACCAATTGTTAAATTATTTCCTGGAACAATCACATTTTCTAAACCTTTCACTCCACCTAAACCTTCAATTGCTGAAGCTACAGAAATGGGCGGAGTAATCATTCCATCCGCCAAAAGCATTGCTGCACCTATAATTGCGGGAATATAAATCCATTTTACATATCTTCTTATTAATGCAAAAAGAGAGAAAATTCCTCCCTCTCCTCTGTTGTCCGCTCTTAGCGTTAAAAAAACATATTTAAAAGTAGTTTGCAATGTCAGTGTCCAAAATACACAAGAAATAGCTCCGTACACCAATTGCTCGGTGACAATTCTGTTATTGATGATTGACTTGAATACGTATAAAGGAGAAGTTCCTATATCACCGTAAATTATTCCTAGAGTTACAATTAATCCTGCTACAGAAAGTTTCTGTGCATGTCCGCCAGTTGTGTGTGCCATGAAGCAATTAATAAATTGATAACAAAGTTTATGCTTTTTCGCATAACTAGGCACATAAATTCAAAGTATTTTAAAAAATCTTTCTAGTAATAAGCTAAGGCTTGTAAGCACCCCATAAATCCAAAACTGCTTGATACCTAAAATCGAAAATGCCCTGCAATTGTCTTTTTACAAAAAGGGTATTCGCAATATCCCCTAAAATACCCATTGGAATCTTGTAATGAACAATATCTTCCATAGCAACACCTCCAGGGATGGCTTTAAAATGATGTTGATGATGCCACATGGTATAGGGACCAAATCTTTGCTCGTCTACAAAATAACTGCCTTCTTGCACATGGGTAATCTCAGTCATCCAGTACAAAGGGATACCCAAAACTGGTTTTACCGTGTATTCTATAATTTGGCCTGGGTACATTTTCTCCCCATGATGCTTACTAATAATATCAAAGCCCATATGAGATGGGGTTATTTTAGCAAGATTGGCAGGGCTACTAAAAAAATCCCAAGCAGTGTCTAAACTAATAGGTATTTCTTGATAGGTATGGAGTGTATAAACTTTTGACATACCCATATAACAATTCAAGCAGCTTTTTGTTGTAAGAATTAGGTATAAAGCAGTTAATTTTAACCCATGATTACTAGAGCAGAACAGCAAGCAGCTTTTGAAAGCATTTATAAAAACCTGAACCAAGCCCAAAAACAAGCAGTCGATACCATCGAAGGCCCGGTAATGGTGATTGCTGGACCAGGCACCGGAAAGACACAGATTTTGGGTGCCCGCATTGGAAAAATTTTATTAGAAACCGATACAGCTCCAGAAAATATTTTATGCCTTACCTATACAGATGCTGGTGCAATCGCTATGCGCAAAAGATTGGTGAGTTTTATTGGAACCAGTGCTTATAAAGTCAATATATCCACTTTCCACTCTTTTTGTAATGATATCATTCAAGACAATTTATCACTGTTTGATAAAACTAGCTTGGATCCCATTTCGGAATTAGAGAAAATTGAGCTATTAAAAAAACTAATTGATGGATTTGAAAAAAACAATCCACTCAAAAGATATAGAGGTGACGTTTATTTTGAAATGAGCAATTTGGCAAAGCTATTTAGTGCCATGAAAAAAGAAGGATGGACCAGTAGTTATTTAATAGAAAAAATAGACACATACATTCAAGAAATTCCTTTTAGAGAAGAATTTATCTATAAAAGAAAATACAAACAATTTGAAGCTGGATCATTAAAGCAGGGCCTAGTTGATATTGAGATGGAGAAAATGGAGAAATTAAAAGCGGCAGTTGCCAGCTTTGATGTCTACCAGTCATTAATGAAAAGTCATAATAGGTATGACTTTGACGATATGATCAATTGGGTATTAAATGCTTTTAATGAAAATAAAAATCTATTAGCCCAATACCAAGAAAGGTATTTATATATTTTAGTAGACGAATTTCAAGACACCAGTGGAACACAAAATGCCCTTATAAAATTATTGGTGAACTATTGGGAGCAGCCTAATTTATTTGTTGTTGGAGATGACGATCAAAGCATATTTAGATTCCAAGGAGCAAACGTAGAAAACATGTTGCATTTTCAAAAAGATTATGTTCAAGATGTGTTAATGATTGTCTTAGAAAACAATTACAGATCTACGCAACCCATTTTAGATGCATCTACTATCATTATTAATAATAATCAAGAAAGATTAGTTAATAAAATTGAAGGTTTAGAGAAAAAATTAATTGCATCTAATCCAACATTACAAAATAATGCTACCACTCCTTCAATAGTATCCTATGGTGCTCCTCAAGAAGAAATGATGGATATCACTGAGCAGATTACAAAACTAATTGATTCAGGTGTTGTTCCACATGAGATTGCAGTATTATATAAAGAAAACAAATACGGAGAAGATATTGCGCATTTTTTACAACAAAAAAACATACCCGTATTTACAAAAAGAACTGCCAATTTACTAGACCAAACCCTTATCCAACAAATCATCACATTGTTAGACTATCTGAATTGCGAATTAGATCAGTCTTACGAAGGTGGACATTTGTTATTTGAAATATTACATTTTAAATTTTGGAATATATCCCCTATTACAATCGCCCAATTAACTTTTGAGGCCAATCAATTAAAATATACCGATAAGTCGAATAGTTTTAGAAAAGTATTGGTAGATAAAACACAAGAAGTTCAAGCGGATTTGTTTTCGCAAGGTGGTTTAACAGAAGTTGCAAAAGCAATCAAGGTTTTAGAACACTTAATTGGCGAAGTAAATAATGTTACATTATTAAATTTAATAGAACAGGTTTTACAAAAAACCGGAATCATTCAAGGTGTTTTAAAATCTGATAATAAGGCCTTTGAATTAGAAATGATCACTAAATTCTTTGACTTTATCAAAGAAGAAACTCACAGACACCCCAGCTTGAATTTAAAGACATTGGTAGAAATGTTACATCTGATGCAAAGAGAAGGCATTAGATTACCATTACCCATAACTACCGGTGGCGCCACTGGAGTACATTTATTAACTACTCATGGATCTAAGGGTTTAGAATTTGAATATGTATTTGTTGCAGGGACCAACGCACATCTTTGGGAAAAGAAAAGGGCCTCCAATTCGATTGGATATACATTACCTGATACAGTATTAAGTAGTTTAGAAAACGCAGATGACAAAGAAGAATTAAGAAGATTGTTTTATGTAGCGGTAACAAGAGCTAAAAAATATTTACAAGTATCTTTTAGTGCCAATAAATCAGATGGCAAAGAGGCAGAACCTAGTCAATTTATTATTGAAATGATTGAAGGCAAAGAAACAAGCATTGTAAACAAAGATGTGGACGAAGAAATCAAAATGCAATATAAATTATTGCATTTGCAAACAGCACCGCAACCTGAGATTGCACAATTAGAAGAAGATTTTATTACACCGAAGCTAGAGCATTTTACAATGAATGTAACAGCATTGAATAATTACCTAAAGTGCCCATTACATTTTTACTATAATAGTTTAATCAGAGTGCCTTCTGGAAAATCGGAGGCAACCACTTTTGGTTCTGCTGTGCATGATGCCTTAAATAAACTATTTAGAAAAATGCAGGAGAGAAATAATCAATTCCCAACTATTGAAGAATTGGTGGAAGACTTTAATTACTACATGCAAAGACATAGAGAAGCATTTACACAAGTAGAATTTAAGAATAGAAAAGAACAAGGAGAAATGGTTTTAACCGATTATTACAATCAATATGTAGAAGGTTGGAATAAAGTAGTTACTACAGAATATAGAATAAGCAATGTGTTATTAAAAGGTATCCCATTAAAAGGGGCTATAGATAAAATTGAATTCAATGGGAAACAAGTAGTAGTAATAGACTACAAGACAGGAAGTGTTGAGAATGCTAAAGAAAAATTATTAGCCCCTAATGAGAAGAATCCATTGGGAGGAGATTATTGGAGGCAGGCTGTGTTTTATAAAATCTTATTAAGAGGACATCCAAAAAATTGGGAAGTAGAAAGAGCTGAATTTGATTTTGTAGAACCCAATAAGAAAAAGGTTTTTGAAAAAATCGGGATAGCTATTTCAGAGGCAGACATAACAACAGTGAGTCAACAAATTGTAGAGACTTGGGATAAAATTCAAAATAAAGAGTTTTACAAAGGATGTGGCAAAACAGATTGTCATTGGTGCCAATTTGTGAAAAGCAATGAATTGAACGTAGCATTACACCAAATGGAGTCAGAAATAGACTAATTTTGCAGACTATGAAGCAGGCAGTAAAGCGATTTCCATATTTACCAATAATCTGTATTGTATACCTTATACAACTTGCGGTAGGTTGTGCGAATATAGTACCACCTGCTGGAGGACCTAAAGACACATTGGCTCCTTATTTAATTGCGGCTAAACCAAAGGACTCTTCCATCAATATACAACCCAAAGAAATTTTAATTGGTTTTAACGAATACATTACTAACGCAGATATCCAAAATAATTTAATCGTATCTCCCACTATAAAAACAACTCCTTTGGTAGATGTAAGATTGAATGCATTAAGAATAAGATTCAATGACAGTCTTGCACCCAATACAACATATAGTCTTCAATTTGGCAATGCCATTAAAGATGTCAATGAAGGAAATATTGCCAAAAACTTTACCTATGTTTTTAGCACAGGCAATCAAATAGATACAGGAAGAATAGTTGGATATGTTAAGCTTGCAGAAACTGGTTTAATAGACAGTACTTTAATTGTTGTATTACAACCAGCAGGAAATGATACAGCGATATTTAAAAACAAACCATTCTACTATTCAAAATTAGATGGAAAAGGAAGATTTGAATTTAGGTTTTTACCCGATCAGAACTTTCAAATCTTTGCTTTACCGAATGATTACACAAAAAAATACGATGATAGTACAAAGTTGTTTGCATTCTTAGATAAAAATATAAGTGCTACTACAACAATTGATACTTTACATTTATATGCATTCCAAGCTTATAAGAAAACTGATAAGAAAAAAACTAGCACCACAAATACCTCTTCCAAGAAACAAGCGATTACCGGTTTAAAGTATTCTAAAAGTATTGAAGGTAATCTCCAAGATATCTTGAAGCCAGTGAGTTTACAATTTGATAGAAAAGTCAAGTTGAATGACAGCTTCCCTATTATTTTAACTGATACATTAAATAAATTAGTAGAAGACTATCAGATAAGTGTTGACACCATTAATAATAGTGTTCAAATAAGCCATAGTTGGAATCATGATGAAAAGTATCATTTAATTATTCCTCAAAAAAGTATTGCTGATAGCTTACATACTTATTTAATAAAAACAGATACTTTAAAATTTGTCATAAAACCTGCAGATGCTTATGGCACAGTGCTAATTAGAACCAATGGATTTCAACAATTCAAGCATCCTATTTTATTATTAACACAGGACGATAAAATAAAATACAGTTATTCAATTACTCAACCTATTATTAGAATTCCTTTAATATTGCCTGGAGATTTTACAGTAAAGCTATTGGAAGATGATAACAATAATGGTGAGTGGGATACTGGTATTTATGGAAAAAACAAAAAGCAACCAGAAAAAATAATTTTGGTAGGCACTACTATTTCCATCAAAGCAGATTGGGAAAACGAATTCAATATTATTCTAAAAAAATAAATCATGCAATTACCATCTACTCTTTTAGAAAATGCAGTTGCTGCTTTTGCCAAACTTCCAGGCATAGGTAAAAAAACAGCATTGAGATTGGTATTGCATTTATTAAAGCAAGACGAGACGGTGACAATTGAATTTAGTGAAGCCTTGCAAAAAATGAGAAAGGAAATCAAGTTCTGTCAAAGATGTTTTAATATAAGTGATGGAACTATATGTTCAATATGTGCCAATTCTGGTAGAAGTAAAGAAATGATCTGTGTGGTAGAAAACATAAGAGACGTTATTGCAATTGAAAATACCCAACAATTCAATGGCACTTATCATGTATTGGGAGGTATTATTTCACCTCTAGACGGCATAGGTCCAGAACAGTTAACCATTGAGCCTCTTATAGAAAGAATTAAAAAAGACAAAGTAACCGAACTCATCTTTGCATTAAATCCAACCATACAAGGAGATACTACCATCTATTATATACAGAAAAAGCTAGCAGACAGTGCTTGTAGTATCACCACCATTGCAAGAGGCATCGCCTTTGGTGGAGAATTGGAATATGCCGACGAAATGACCCTTGGAAAGAGTATTTCTAATAGGCAGCCCATCCAACAATACATAAAATAGGTTGTTTTCAATAAAATGACTAATTTTAATGTTCAAACATTGATTAATATTATAAAACATTCAATATGAAAAATATTTTACTCCTTTCATTACTCTTTTTTGCAAGCATTGGCTTATCTGCACAAAAAAACTATAGCACATCTACTGCTGTTGTTCGTTTTGTTGCAGTAGACGATAATGATATCGATGCCATTAACAAGAAAGCTGTTAGTCGCCTACAAGCCAATGGTGAATTGAGTTTCATTATGTTGATGAAAGACTTTAGTTTTGAAATGGATAAGATGCAAGAACATTTTAATGAAGAATATGTAGAGAGCGATAAGTTCCCAAGAGCATTTTTTAATGGGAAGATTACTAATCTAGCAAGCGTAAATTTTAAAAAAGACGGCAAATACCCTGTTACTGTAACTGGTAATATGCAAGTTCATGGAGTCAATAAAACCATGCAAACCAATGGAATCATTGAAATTAAGGACGGAAATCCAATTGCTACAGCCAAATTCACCGTTACCTTAAAGGATTTTGGCATAGGTGGTTTACTTATTAAAATGGTGGCCGATAAGATCAATGTAGAGGTAACTGCTGCTTACCAATAGTATTTGGCTACAAGCTAGTTCTGTATTAACTTTGCTCCGCAACTGCAGGTGGGATTTGTTTATTGTTCAACCTGCCTTCCGTAAGGAGAAAAGAACTAATAAACGATACACCAATCGACTCCCCTTTATTACCATCTCTCCTTAGGCAGCTGCATAAAATAAAATAGGTATGTCAATAAGAGAGGAACTCAAAAAAAGAATTTTAGTCATTGATGGAGCCATGGGCACCATGGTGCAACGTCATAAATTAACCGAAGAAGATTATAGAGGTAAGCGTTTTGCCGATTGGCATACCGATGTAAAAGGCAATAATGATTTATTGTGTATTACACAGCCTGAGATTATCACAGGAATTCACTTACAGTATTTAGAAGCCGGTGCTGATATTATTGAAACCAATACATTCAGCAGTACATCAATAGCCATGGCAGATTACGATATGCAATCATTGGCTTATGAATTAAATGTTGCTGCGGTAAAATGTGTAAGAGCAGCAATAGACCAATATAAAGCCAAGCATCCCAATACAAGCCCAAAATATATTGCAGGATCTATTGGACCATTAAATAAAACCTTAAGTCTTTCTCCAGATGTAAACAATCCTGGATACAGAGCAGTTACATTTGATGAAGTAGTAGAAGCTTACACAGAACAAATCAAAGGATTAGATGAAGCTGGTGTAGATGTTTTATTAGTAGAAACCATTTTTGATACACTCAATGCAAAAGCAGCCATTTTTGCCATCAAAGAATACTATAGAAAAATAGGTAAAGAAGAATTACCTATCATGATTAG
Organism: Sediminibacterium sp.; assembly: GCA_023256555.1. Lineage (GTDB taxonomy): Bacteria > Bacteroidota > Bacteroidia > Chitinophagales > Chitinophagaceae > Sediminibacterium. Next base: position 12,089 of record JALRFB010000007.1, read on the forward strand.
TGGTACCATTACTGATGCATCAGGTAGAACACTAAGTGGACAAACCTTAGAAGCATTTTATACTTCAGTGGCACATGCTAAACCATTAAGCGTTGGATTGAATTGTGCTTTGGGTGCTCAAGAAATGAGATCACATATTGAAGAGCTTTCACAAATTGCTAGTTGTTACACTTCGGCATATCCAAATGCAGGATTACCAAACGCCATGGGACAATATGACGAAGCACCGCATCAAACTGGACATTTTATAGAAGAATGGGCAAAAAATAAATTTGTCAATATTGTAGGTGGATGTTGTGGTACCACACCAGACCATATAAAGCAAATGGCAGACAATGTTAGAAACCTAAGTCCAAGAAACTTGCCAGTTCTTGATACAACAATTTAATATTATGAGTGAAGAGAGAATACATATAAAGCCTTTTTTAAGATTAGCTGGATTAGAACCATTGGTGATTCGTCCAGAAACCAACTTTGTGAATGTAGGAGAAAGAACCAATGTAACAGGTTCTAAGAAATTCGCTAGACTGATCAAAGAAAATAAATATGAAGAAGCTTTATCTGTTGCTCGTCAACAGGTAGAAAGTGGTGCTCAAATTATTGACGTTAATATGGATGACGCTTTATTAGAAGGCGTTAAAGCCATGACTACTTTTTTAAACTTATTACAAAGTGAACCCGATATTGCTCGTATCCCAGTAATGATTGATAGTTCAAAGTTTGAAATCATAGAAGCTGGATTAAAATGTGTGCAAGGTAAATGTATTGTGAACTCTATTTCTATGAAAGAAGGGGAAGCTAAATTCATAGAACAAGCACATATTTGTAAAGCTTATGGTGCTGCAGTGATTGTAATGGCATTTGATGAAGTAGGACAAGCAGATACCAAAGATAGAAAAGTGGAGATTTGTGATAGAGCTTATAAAATTCTAGTGGAGAAAGTTGGATTTGATCCACAAGACATCATATTTGATCCTAATATTTTTGCAGTTGCAACAGGCATCGAAGAACATAATAATTATGCAGTAGATTTTATTGAAGCTACTAGAATTATCAAACAAAAAATGCCTTTGGCTAAAGTGAGTGGAGGTGTATCGAACGTTTCTTTTTCTTTTAGAGGAAACGAAGCAGTACGTGAAGCCATTCATGCAGTGTTCTTATACCATGCTATTAAAGCTGGTATGGATATGGGAATTGTAAATGCAGGTCAATTGGCCATTTACGATGATATTGATCCGGTATTAAAAAACTTGTGCGAGGATGTAATATTGAATAAAAACAATGACAACAACCAAGCTACCGAGGCCTTAATTCAGTATGCCGATAATTTAAAAGCAAGTGGTGAAAATGCTGGTCAATATTCTGAAGAAGCTAATAAAATTAAATTAGCTTGGAGAAACGATACAGTAGAAAGAAGATTAGCACATTCCTTAATCAATGGCATCACTGACTTTATTGAAGCAGATACAGAAGAAGCAAGATTACAATATAGTGCCCCATTAGAAGTAATTGAAGGACCATTAATGGCAGGAATGAACCAAGTGGGTGATTTATTTGGAGCAGGTAAAATGTTCTTACCTCAGGTCGTAAAAAGTGCAAGGGTGATGAAAAAAAGCGTCGCTGTATTAACGCCCTATATTGAAGCAGAAAAAGAAAGAATTAAAAATGAAAGAAGAAGCATCCGCAACGGAAACACCTATTACTCTTTCTTATCCTGTAACAAATTCAAGAGAGGGGTTTAGAGTATAATGATCTACAAGTTTTCAAATACCGAAGTTGTTATCACAAC
>JALRFB010000080.1 GCA_023256555.1 Sediminibacterium sp.
CTAGGTGCAGGATTACCTGCTTGAGGAAGTGGAGTTACTGTGCCAATTTCAATAAATCCAAAACCTAGTAAGGCCAGCACATCTAAATGTTCTGCATTTTTATCAAATCCAGCCCCTAGGCCAACTGGATTGGGAAAGTCTAGACCAAAAACCTTTTTTTGAAGGTTATTGTTTTTATACTGGAAGGTATTGGCCATCCAATTATGAACAAAAGGTATTGCAGCCGCTGCATGAAGGCCTTGCATGGATAGCTTATGGGCTGTTTCAGGAGGGAATAAAAACAAACCGTTTTTAATAAGTGGATAGATCATGCCCCGAAATTACAATGAAATATTTAGTTGCATAAACAACCTTTTGAAAAAATGACTACTTTTAGGGTAGAATTGATTCTTTTTAAACATCATTTTATGCAAGAAGCTTATATCGTTGCTGGATTTAGAACAGCTATTACCAAGAGTAAAAAAGGTGGGTTTAGATTTATGCGTTCTGACGAATTAGCCATTGAAGTAATCAAAGGTCTAATGCAATCTCTTCCAATGTTGGACCATAAATTAGTAGACGATGTAATTGTAGGTAATGCTGTACCAGAAGCAGAACAGGGTTTGCAATTTGGAAGAATGATTTCTGCAAAAGCATTAGGAATTGAAGTGCCAGGTATTACTATTAATAGATATTGTGCAAGTGGATTAGAAAGTATAGCAATGGCTACTGCTAAAATTAGAACAGGCATGGCTGATTGTATTATTGCTGGTGGAACAGAATCCATGTCCATGGTTCCTACAGCAGGCTGGAAGACAGTGCCAGCCTACTCTATAGCGGAACAAGATCCAGATTTTTATTTATCGATGGGCTTAACTGCAGAAGCAGTTGCCAATGAATTTAATATTAGTAGAGAAGATCAAGATGCATTTGCTTTAGCATCACATCAGAAGGCAAAGCATGCAATTGATAATGGATTTTTTAAGAATGGAATTCTTCCAATTGAAGTAAAAGAAACCTATATCAACGAAAAAAATAAAAGAGCCACAAAATCTTATATTGTGGATACGGATGAAGGAGTAAGAGCAGATACTACTATAGAAGCATTAGCAAAATTAAAACCAGCTTTTGCAGTAAAAGGAACAGTTACTGCAGGGAATTCTTCACAAACTTCTGATGGAGCAAGTTTTGTGATGGTGATGAGCGAATCTTTGATGAAATCTTTGGGATTACAACCTATAGGAAGATTGGTGAATTGTGCTAGTGCTGGAGTGCATCCAAGAATTATGGGAATCGGTCCAGTAGAAGCAGTGCCAAAAGTATTGAAGCAAGCAGGAATGAGCTTAGACCAAATTGACTTATTTGAGTTAAATGAAGCATTTGCTTCTCAGTCTTTGGCAGTCATTAAAGCCCTACAATTAGACCCAAGTAAAGTAAATATCAATGGAGGAGCCATTGCCTTAGGCCACCCTTTAGGTTGTACCGGTTCTAAACTTACTGTACAGATAATCAATGATTTAGGCAGATTAAATAAGAAGTATGGCATTGTTACTGCCTGTGTAGGTGGGGGTCAGGGTATTGCTGGGATTATTGAAAAATTATAATTCCTTCTCGCTGATCATATTTCCTACTTTTTTGACCAAAAATTAAGTAGCTTAGATACTCATTATTTTAAATTAGTAAATAAGCTATGCACATGCGTATTATTCTTTTAGGAACCATTATGGTTGCTTCTGTTTTTACATCAGGAGAAGCCAATGCACAAAAGTCTAAAAAAGCCATTACTCCGGTGGCAAGTGTTGAAAAAATAGACATCAATAAAGCCTTTAAAAATTGGAAGCCAAGAAATATTGGACCTGCATCCATGAGTGGTCGTGTGACTACGATTGATGTAGAAGTAAATAGTCCAAACAATATTTGGATTGGAGCAGCTTCTGGAGGTGTTTGGAAAACCAATAATAGTGGTGTTAGTTGGACACCTGTTTTTGAAGAGCAACCTATTATGAATATAGGTGCCTTAGCTATTCAACAATCTAATCCAAGTGTGGTTTGGGTAGGAACAGGTGAGGGTAATCCAAGAAACTCCATTAGCATTGGAGAAGGTATGTATAAAACTTTAGATGCTGGTAGAACATGGAAGCGTGTTGGTTTGGAGCAAACAAGAAACATACATCGTGTTATTATAGATCCAACCAATCCTAATACTGTGTATGCTGGTGCGATTGGAAACCCTTATGGACAAAGCAAAAATAGAGGTGTATATAAAACAACTGATGGTGGTGAAACATGGAATCAAATTTTATACACTAATGATACATCAGGTCCTGGTGATATGATTATGGATCCTTCTAACCCAAATAAATTATTTGTTGCAATGTGGCATCACTATCGTAATCCTTACCATTTAGAAAGTGGAGGAAAAGGTAGTGGTTTGTATATGACAATAGATGGAGGTAAGAATTTTATCAAATTAGGTAAAGAACATGGATTGCCAGATGGTAATTTAGGAAGAGTGGGTATTACAATCAGTAGATCAAATCCAAACAGAGTATATGCTTTAATTGAATCAACTAAGAGTGGTTTATATAAAAGTGATGACGGTGGTTATTCATGGAAATTAGTGAACGGTCAAAAATCAATTGTAGATAATAGACCATTCTATTTCCAAGATATTATTTGTGATCCTTTGAATGAGAATACTTTATGGTATATCAGTCAAACCGTTCAAAAAAGTATCGATGGTGGCAAGAGCTTCGAAACCATTATTCCTTATAGCGGAATTCATCCAGACCATCATGCATTCTGGATTCACCCAACTGATAATAAATTTATGGTGGATGGCAATGATGGTGGTATAGGTATTACAAGAGATGGTGGTAAGACTTGGATGTTTGATGAAAAAATCCCAGTAGGTCAATTCTATCATATCAATGTGGACAATGAAATTCCTTATCATGTGATGGGAGGTATGCAAGATAATGGTTCTTGGAGAGGTCCAGCTTATACTACAACACAAGGGGGTATTCGCAATTTTGATTGGGATAATTTATGGGGTGGTGATGGTTTTGACGTAATGCCTGATCCAGAAGATGCTAATTGGGTATACGCAATGAGCCAAGGTGGTTCTGTTGGAAGATATAACACTCAAACAGGCCAGTCTTCTTATATAAAACCTCCAGCACCTGATGCAAAAACATTATTGCGTTTTAACTGGAATGCTGCAATCGCACAAGATCCATTTGACAAAAAGACGATTTATTTTGGTTCTCAATTTTTACATAAGAGTACTAATAAAGGGGCAGGTTGGAAAATTATTTCTCCAGACTTAACAACTAATGATAGCTTAAAGATTGATCAAACCAACAATGGTGGTTTAAGTATAGATATTACTGGTGCGGAGAATCATTGTACTATTATTTGTATTGCTCCAAGTGCTGTACAAAAAGATTTAATTTATGTTGGTACAGATGATGGTAAGGTACAAGTAACTACTAATGGAGGAGCCAATTGGACGGATTTAACAGCCAATATTATAGGATTACCTAAGGGGGCATGGATTCCTCAAATTAGAACTTCATCTTATAATGCTAATGAAGTATTTGTAGTAGCTAACAATTATAGACAAGGAGATTTTGCTCCATATATTTTTAGATCATTAGATGGTGGAAAGACTTGGACCAATATGGTAGATACAAAAAAAGTTACGGGTTATGCTTTAACTGTATTACAAGACCCAGTGGAGCCTAATTTAATTTTTGTAGGTACGGAGCAAGGATTTTATGTAAGCTTGGATAATGGTGTAAGCTACCAACAATGGAAAAATGGATATCCTTCTGTGTCTACATATGATTTCGCTATTCAAGATAGAGAAGCAGATTTAGCTATTGCTACTTTCGGTAGAAGCTTATGGGTGTTAGATGATATCAGACCTTTAAGAAAATTAGCTGCAACAAAAGGAGAGCAATCTAAGTTCTTTGTTAGCGCTCCAAATGCAGCTTATAATTTTTCTATCAAGAACTCTCCTTACGAGTGGAGTACTTGGGGAATGTGGGATGCTCCTAATAAGCCAACCGGATTACCTATTTCTGTTTATTTAACAGATAGCACTAAGAAAGTGAAAGTACAAATCAAAGATTTGAAAGATCAAGTAATTCGTAATTTAACATTCAAAGTAGATTCTGGTTTAAATAGAAACTATTGGGGCTTTGAGCAAAAAGGTAAAAGAGCTGCTGGTGCTCCAAAAACTGGTGGTGGAGGAAGAAGAATGTTTGATGAAGAAGGTGGTGGAGCTGCTGCTAATGAAGATGATAAAGAATTTACTGGTAGAGATGTATTGTCTGGTAAATATAAGTTTGTCATTACAGCGGGTACTAATAAAGATTCAGTATGGGTAGAAGTGAAAGACGATCCAAGATTACCTTTAAAGAATGAAGTAGTATTGGCACAAGATGCTGCTTTAGAAAAATTACAACCTGTTAATGATAAATACAATGCTGCTTTAGATTTAGTAGAAGACGCTGAAGCAACTTTAGCTGCTTTAAAGGCTGAATGGAAAGATAAAAAAGACAAAGGTGTTGATACTTTAAATAAAGCACATAAAGTAATTGCTGAAAAAGTGAAAGGATTAAGAGAATATATGATGGGCAAAAAGCAAGAAAAACAAGGTTATGGTACAGTGCCTGTTATTACTCCGATTGGTGTAATAAGAAATGCTAGTATGTTAATCATGGGTAAGAATACTGCACCAGCAGAACAAGAAGATGCTGCGATTGCAGCTGCTGTTGTTGCTGCAGATGGAGTTGCCGCTAAAGTAAACGCCTTCTTTGAAAAAGATTGGGCTGATTTTAGAAAATTAGTTGAATCAACTCCTATTAAGAAGTTTAAAGATGTTGAAATAATTAAATAATCACAAAGAGTCTCTTCGGAGACTCTTTGCTTTATATCTCTAAGAAGAAAAATATATAATATGAAAAAAACGATTGCCATTGTCTTACTAATGATTGCAGCAAACGCAACAGGTGTAATGGCGCAAAAGAAAAAAATAAATACAGTTGTTCAGACAGCAAGTATTACACAAGATCCTATCATTAAAGCCCAAAATTTTAGATTGGTTGGCCCATTCAGAGGAGGTAGAGCTGCTGCTGGTGTAGGTTCTTTTTCTGATCCTAACACATTTTATATGGGTACTACTGGCGGGGGCGTTTGGAAAACAAACGATGCAGGTGCAAATTGGAAAAATATTTCAGATGGTCAGTTTGGTGGAACCATTGGTTCTATCGCCATTGCTCCTTCTAATGAATCTATTATTTATGTTGGTGAAGGAGAAAATACCATGCGTGGTAATGTGAGTGAAGGATT
>JALRFB010000081.1 GCA_023256555.1 Sediminibacterium sp.
CCCAAAGGCCTGTGTTATGGCATTGTGAAAATCTTCAAGAGTAGCGGTAGATTCAATTTCAATATCACGAAGGACATCTTCTTTTACATCTAAAATTATTCGAAATCGATAAATCATGTCTTTCTATTTACTTCTAAAATAAAATAACTCTTCTCTTTAATGGTGATAAATAGTTTTAAAATAAAACTAGCTAACAACGCCATCAATATTCCTAATAAATATAATCCCATCATCACGAGTCCCTGTAAACTCAAAAATCCGAAATATATTTTCTCATCTATCACCAGAGAAATTAAAATAGTATATACAGGTAATCTAGCACTACAACTCATGAAGGGTGTTACCAATATAGTTAAGAGTCTTTCTTTTTTATTTTCAATATTTCTGGCACTCATGATCGCAGGAACAGCACAAGCAAATCCACTGATCATGGGCATTACACTCTTCCCATTCAATCCAACTTTACGCATTAGTTTATCACTTAAAAAACTAATTCTTGCCATATAGCCGGTATCTTCTAACAAAGTAATAATGCCAAACAAGATCATTATTTGTGGTACAAAAACTACGATGCCTCCTAATCCAGCAATAATTCCATTCACTAATAAATCTTGCCACCATGCTGCTGGTAAAACAGTATTTAAATAAGTAGTGAGATTAGTAAAAATCCATTCAATACCATCCATTGGAAATTTTGCCATCCAAAAAACAGATTGAAATAATAAAAACAATACTGTCAATAAAATAAAATATCCTCCTACACGGTGTAAAAAAATATTATCTAACCTATCTGTTCTTTTTTTCTTGGCGGTTGGATCTGGTTCTGTTACACGACGCTTCATGATTTGCTGAATGCGCGTGTATCGTTGTAATATTTCTGCAGCCTGTGTTTTAGTATGATTGAAATTATGTTTGATTTCAATTTGCTCAATGGTATCTTGCATTTCAGCATCCAAAGGAAATGTTTCATGATGCATTAAATAATGCAATGCTGCATAATCACTATGCGTTGGATACAATTCTTTGAAATCATCAATTGCAGCTGACGCTAAATTTTTATTATCAATAAAACTTTCTTGGGTTTTGGATCTAGGCGTTTTGATGATTTCTTCAATTGCATCTTTTAATGTGCTCAATCCTTTGTTCCTTCTTGCATCTACTGCTACAACTGGTATGCCTAAATCTTCTTGTAATCCTGCAACATCTATTTTAATACCTTTCTTGGCAGCCAAATCATTCATGGTTAATGCCAATACCACTGGAATTTTCAAATCGATGATCTGACTACAAAACAATAAATTCCTCTTTAAATTACTAGCATCGGCTACTAGCAAGATCACATCAGTTTTTACTTGCTCATCTACTCCCATCAATACTCTATACGCTACCCATTCATCTTCTCTTTTAGGATAGAAACTATAAGTGCCTGGTAAATCGATTAGGGTAGTGGGGTATTGTCCAATGGTTAAGTCACCTGTTTTTTTATCAACTGTAACACCTGGGAAATTGCCTACTTTTTGATGAAGCCCTGTTAATGCATTGAATAGGGAACTTTTTCCGCTATTGGGATTTCCCACAAGTGCAATATGTATGCCAGCTTTCATTAGGTCGCAAAGCTACCTTTTAAGTTTATGCGTTACTTACGAAATTAGAAATTGAAAAACTGTAAATTTGTGATATAAATCAGCATTTATGAGAGTTTCCGTTATCCTGATCGCCTTATTGTTACCTTCTATGGGTAGTGCTCAAAAACTTAAAAGAGCAGACAGGGCTTTGGTTAAAAATTTACAAGAGCATATTCAATATTTAGCAAGCGATGCTTTAGAAGGCAGAAGAGCAGGATCTATTGGCGAAGAGTTGGCAGTAGATTATATCGTGAAAGCTTATCAGAAGATAGGCTTAAAACCAGCAGGTCAAGATGGTTTTATTCAATCTTTCCCAATTGACGAAGGCAAGAAATGGGCTAGTAATGCTTTTTTAGAAATCAATAATCAGGTACCGGTTATCAATAAAGACTTCTTCCCTTTGTCTAATAGTGGCACAGGTGCTTTTCAATCTGATGCTGCAATTGTTTTGAATGAAACAAAACAAGTTTGGTTTAAAGACTTGGGTGAAGTGTTGGAAGACAATAAATCCAATCCTCATTTTGATCTAACAGATTGGTTGTATAAAACCACTGCTGAAGTAAAAGCTAAAGGAGCGACTGCTTTGTTTTTATTTAATAGTAGTTCTTTGGTAGATAATATTCAATTTAATAAATACGATACATCTAAGACTTTAGATTTACCAGTAGTATATTTCACTAAAGAAGGATTTGCCAATTTCTTTAAAGATGAAACAGGTACTTACGAAGTAGAAGCGAATGTGCAATTTGATCATCCTACACGCACTGCTCATAATGTGGTAGCTTTCATTAACAACAATGCAACGAATACAGTAGTTCTTGGAGCGCATTTAGATCATTTAGGTTATAATGAAGACAAACATGGATTGGACTTGAATAATGATATTCATAATGGGGCCGACGACAATGCTAGTGGTACTGCGGCTTTGATGGAATTAGCAAAAACTCTTTCTAAAAAATCTCCAAAAAATAATAACTATTTAATTATTCATTTTTCTGGAGAAGAATTAGGTTTATTGGGTAGTAAGTATTGGTTAGATCATCCAACCATGCAAGTCAATTTTAATTACATGATTAATATGGACATGGTAGGAAGATATGATACCGCACGTAAATTAACAGTAGGTGGTTATGGCACTTCTGCAAATTGGGCTACTATCTTAAAAAATATTTCTACCGATTTAATGACTCATTATGATAGTGCTGGTACTGGTCCAAGTGACCATGCAAGTTTCTACAGAAAAGATATGCCTGTATTATTTATGTTTACAGGTAGTCATTCAGATTATCATAAGTCTACCGATGATGCAGATAAGATTAATTATGAAGGAGAAGCGGCAATTGTGCGCTATGTGCAAGATATTGTGCAAGCTGCAGATGGCTTAGGTAAGTTTGATTTCTTAAAAACCAGAGAGCAATCAATGGGTAAGAGTACTAAGTTTTCTGTTAGCTTAGGAGTGATGCCAGACTATGCTTTCACGGGAACTGGCGTTAGAATTGAAGGATCTAGCGCGGGTAAATTAGGAGAAAAATTGGGCTTGAAACAAGGTGATATCTTATTACAAGTGGGCGATTATAAATTGATTGATGTAATGAGTTATATGCAAGCTTTGAGTAAATTTAAAAAAGGAGATAAAACAGTTTTAGTAATCAAGCGTGACAAAGAAGAATTAAAATTTGATATTCAGTTTTAATCTACTTCATTACTTATTTTTGATAAAGATTATTTGTAAAAATATTTTTTGAATGAGTGCAAAATTAATTTTAGACCAGGATGCCATTAATGAAAGCGACTTTGAAGGTTCGCGCATTTTGGGTATTACTGCACCTATTAAAAATTATCAGTTTTGTATTTTACTCAATCAATACATGGGTTTTGAATTCAGGTTTAATCCCAATCATGAAATCGCATTAAAGCGTAAGAACAGGACTTATTATTTCTCTATGTACGAGGCTACTGAGCCTTCTACAAGCATTCAGCACTTTGTATACCACAATCAATTTGATGGAGAATACTTATTGCCTGAATTAAAACACATGGATTTTATTTGGTGGATAAGAGGGGAGTGGATTGAAGACGAAAAAGTAAATGATATCTTACATACCATCCGAAATATCAAAGGAGTGCAATTAGTTGCAGAACTAACACCAGAACAAATTAAAAATAAGGGTCATCTTATTTTTGAATAATAATTCTTTTCTCGCTTGGTTTTTTACAAATACCAATTGGGTCTCTGTATTGTATTCCTAAGTTTTCTAAAATAGTTTGTACTTCTTTTACTGCATCTGGCGCCACTGCTATTAGTAATCCACCATTGGTTTGTGGATCGGGTAATAAAACACTTGCTTCTTTCTCATCTATCTCTGGCGCTAATTCAATGCCAGCTTGGGTTGCGTTCCAGTTTCTTGCCGTCGCACCTGGGATAGCTTTTTGTGCAATATAGTCTCTTACTTCTGGGATAATAGGTAATCCACTATAACTTATTTCTGCAGTTAAATTGCTTCCTTGCATCATTTCTGTTAAGTGTCCTGCCAATCCAAAACCAGTTACATCGGTCATTGCATGTACTGATTTCAATTTTCCTAATGCTTCGCCTGCTTTATTAATAGTAGTTAACTGCTTTACTAATTTTTCTAAATGTGCTTCTGTTAATAATCCTCTTTTTTGTGAAGTAGCTAATATGCCTACACCCAAAGGTTTAGTTAATATTAATACATCCCCTTCTTGTGCAGTGTCGTTTCTTTTTAAATTTTCTATTGCCACCATTACATTCACTACCAATCCAAAAATAGGATCCTGACTATCTATACTGTGACCGCCTGCTATCACAATACCCGCGTCTGTACAGGTTTTGCGCGCACCCTCCATTACTTGTGCTGCAACACTTGCAGGTAAAGTGGCTAGTGGCCAACCTAATACTGCTAATGCAAAAATGGGTTTGCCGCCCATGGCATACACATCACTGATAGCATTGGCTGCAGCAATTTGTCCAAAAGCAAATGCATCATCTACAATCGGCATAAAAAAATCTGTGGTAGAGATAATCGCATTTTTTTCATCTATCTGATATACTGCTGCATCGTCTCTACTATCATTGCCTACTAATAATTGTGGTATATTATTTTTAGCACCCACATTATGCGCAGCTAAAATTTCTGATAAAACAGATGGTGCAATCTTACATCCACATCCTCCGCCTTTACTATGTTGTGTTAATTTGATTTCCATAATGGTTTCATTTTTTCTATTGTCACTGCATCACCCACTTGTATCCAATCTTGTATACTTTCTGTTAATGCTTTACTTAATTCGGTCTGCAATCTAGTTATTTCCCATTTCCTGCCAGTGATTTGTTGTAAGGAAACTGGATTGGGTGCATCTGGACTAAATTTGGTTTGATTGATATTGAGCCCAATTCCAATGACTGTCCATGTCCACTCTGTTCCCCTAAGGATGTTTTCTATTAATATCCCCCCTGCCTTTCTGTCACGCCAATAAATATCATTGGGCCACTTGATGCGCGTTTCGTCACCGGCATATGTAATAAAAAAGTTAAAACATCCAACCGCAACAAGCATGCTAACAATGGACGGCTCAAGCTCGGAACCGTTAAAAACAAGCTTTTTAGGGTCCAAAACCACCGATAATAGTATGTTTTGACCACTTTGGGCCTCCCAAACCTTACC
>JALRFB010000082.1 GCA_023256555.1 Sediminibacterium sp.
ATCTTAATACCTCCACTGAACTGTATTTCTTCATAGAGTCAATCTGATCTTCATGTATGTCGTAACGATCTCCGTAAGACTCACACCTCTCTGTAGTCTTGCAGGATGATAGAAGCAATAAGAATGATACTATATAGATAAGTCTTTTAGCCATTAAGCTTAAACCTCAAATTGAGTTAACCAATTTAATCGATCCGATTTTAACATGCCGCCAGTAGCTAAACAAATAGCATCAGCTTGCATGGGATCCCTACCTTGCATTTGGATCGTAAAAGCGTTTTGGTTTTTGATTTCATTGCTAGTATTTGTAATTGAAGCATTACTATTGTTATGCTTTATATCCAACACTTCGTGCTGTGTTAACACCTGAATTTTATATTGATGTACTTTTCTTAAAAAGCAATCAATAATCGTCTCAGAACTATTGGTGGTAGGAAACATACGCCCATCTTTTTCCGTATGTAACTGAACTCCATTTTGAGCAAACCATTCAATGGTATTTTTAGTAGCAAATTGATAAAATGCTTTTTTTAAGAACCGTTCTCCTCTTGGATATTTTTTTAAAAGCAGTTCAACATCTGGGCAGGCATGCGTTACATTGCAACGACCCCCACCACTCACTTTTACCTTTGATAAAAGCTTATTGGTTTTTTCTAAAATAATAATGTCCCAATGAGGATGCAATTCGGCAATTTGTATGGCACAAAAAAATCCCGCAGCACCACCTCCCACTACGATTATTTTTTTCTTACGCATACAATATATTTAACACGGTAACCGAATGATGCTTATTAGTACTTATTATTAAAATGAATATTAATAATAAGATGTATTTAAATTAATGTTTGCTTTTTCGGCTGCTTCAATTATAGAAAAATCGGATAAAATTAATGCCTTGCCTGCTTTCACACATACATCATGTTCAAAATGTACCGACACTTTGCCGTCCTGTGTTTTCACTGTCCATCCATCATCATCAGTAAACACTTTATGTGTGCCCATATTAATCATGGGCTCTATTGCCAATACTAAATTTTCTTTCATTTTTAATCCTGTACCACGTTTTCCATAATTAGGTACTTGTGGATCCTCGTGCAATGATGTTCCTAATCCATGTCCAACTAATTCTCTCACTACTCCATAGCCATGTCTTTCGGTATATTCTTGAATAGCAAAACCAATATCGCCTACTCTATTATTTACTATTGCTTTTTCAATGCCTTTATACAGCGATGCTTTGGTTACTTTCACGAGTTCAATCGCTGCAGGATCGGCTTCCCCTAAAATAAAAGTATACGCATGATCTCCATGCCATCCATTTAATATAACTCCAAAATCTATAGAAACAATGTCTCCATCTTTTAAAGGCGATTTATTAGGAAAACCATGCACTACTACATCATTTACAGAAGCACATATATTATGCGGATATCCATGATAATTATAAAATGAAAGTGTGCCCTTGTGATCCTTGGCATATTCCATACACAATTTATCTATGTCTAAAGTGGAAACCCCTGGCTTTAACATTTTAGCTACTTCCGTTAATGTTTTACTCACTAACAAAGCAGCTTCCTTCATGTAACCAATTTGTTCTTCTGTTTTAGTATATATCATAAACCACAGTTGTTGCTAAAAAAACAAACCTGCCTTTGTGGGACAGGTTTGCAATATAAATTATTCAAAAATTAAATTGTTGAATTAGTGATTCCGCTTCTACCTTGAACACGACCTGTACTCATTAATCCATCATATTGACGCATTAATAAATAAGTTTCAATTTGTTGCAAAGTATCTAAAATAACCCCTACCATAATTAATAAAGATGTACCACCAAAGAAAGTGCTGAAACCTTGCGTTACACCTAGTTTTTGTGCAAAGCCTGGTAAAATACCTACCAATGCTAATAAGATAGCGCCAGGTAAAGTAATTCTATCCATTACTGCTCCAATATAATCTGTTGTTGGTTGACCAGGTTTAACACCAGGAATAAAACCATTATTACGTTTTAGATCTTCAGAAATTTGCTTTGGATTAAAGATCAAAGCAGTGTACAAGAAAGTAAATCCTACTACCATTACTGAATAGATTACCATGTACCATACATTACTATGATCATTGAATATTCTAACAATACCTTGTGCAGAATCGATATTAGTGAATGATACTAATGTAGGCAAGAACATGATTGCTTGAGCAAAGATGATTGGCATTACACCAGCACTGTTTACTTTAACAGGTAAGAATTGACGAGCACCGCCTACTTGTGCACCACCAATTACTTGTTTAGCATAAGTTACAGGGATCTTACGAACACCTTGAACTAATACAATCAAGCCCATGATGATAGTTACCAAGATAGCCACCTCAATTAAGAATATCAATAATCCACCACCACCTTTTTGGCTCTTAGAACCAAACTCTAGGATGATTGATTGTGGAAGACGCGCTAAGATACCCACCATGATGATGATAGAAGTACCATTACCTAAACCTTTATCTTGAATCTTCTCTCCTAACCACATTACAAACAATGTACCTGCTGTTAAAGTGATTACAGTTGAGAACCAGAAATAAGGCTTATAAGCAGGAATTAATGCATCTGCATAACCTGGACTATTTAAATATGCAACATATGCACCAGCTTGGAAAGCAGTTACAATTACTGTCAAATAACGAGTCCATTGATTGATTTTATTTCTTCCACTCTCTCCTTCTTTTTGGATCTTTTGTAATTGAGGAACTAAAATAGTCATCAATTGCATGAAGATTGAAGCAGAGATATAAGGCATAATTCCCAAAGCTAAAATAGATGCTTGAGAGAATGCACCACCAGCGAACATATCAAAAATACCTAATAAACCATTGTTCTTACCTGCTTTTTGAGCAGCTTCGATAGCTAATGGATTGATACCAGGCAATGTAATTTGTGCACCAATTCTATAAGTTAATACCAACGCTAAGGTTACTAAGATTTTACTCTTTAGCTCATCTATAGCCCAGATATTTTTTAAAGTGTCTATTAATTTTTTCATCAGAATTTAGTTAATGTACATTCGACTTTTAATATAAAGAGTCGCGTTTGTAATGCGACTCAATATACAAAAATTTATTTAGATAATTTCGATAGTGCCACCTGCAGCAATGATTGCATCTTGTGCTTTCTTGCTCGCTTTGTTTACTCTGAAATTGATCTTTGTTTTTAATTCACCAGTAGCTAAGATCTTCACTAAATCAGTGCGACTTATCAAACTGTTCATGTACAAATTCTCAGGAGTGATTTCTGTGAAACCGTATTTCTCAATTAATTGGTCTAATTGACCTAAGTTGAATACTACATATTCAACACGGTTGATGTTCTTAAATCCACGCTTAGGGATTCTACGTTGAATTGGCATCTGACCACCTTCGTGAGCCATTTTGCTTTTATAACCAGCACGAGACTGACCACCTTTGTTACCTTTTGTAGATGTACCACCTTTACCAGATGCTTCACCTCTACCAATTCTAATTGCTTTGTGTACTGAACCTTCTGCAGGTTTTAAATTGTGTAATTTCATTTTGTTGATTTTAACTTTCGGGGAATCTCCCCTCGCTTTTTAATAAATGAAGTTGTAGTGTATTAAGCTACTTCTTCTACTTTTACCAAGTGAGTTACTTTATTGATCATACCTAAGATTTGTGGAGTTGCCTCTACTTCTCTTGAAGCATTCAATTTCTTCAAACCTAATGCAATCAATGTTTGTTTTTGACGCTCAGGTCTGTCAATTCCGCTTTTTACTTGAGTAATTTTAATCTTTTTCATCTTTAATTATTTATGAACGTATTAATGGTGTAGTAAAAATTACTGACCAGAAAATACTTTTGATAATTTAATGTTTCTAGTTTTTGCAACTTGAACTGGCTCACGTAACAAGCTTAAAGCTTTGATAGTTGCTTTTACCACGTTGTGTGGGTTAGCAGAACCTAAGTTTTTTGCTAATACGTCAGTAACACCAGCGCTCTCTAATACAGCACGCATGCTACCACCCGCAATTACACCGGCTCCGTGTGCAGCTGGCTTAATCAATACTTTAGCAGCACCGTCTTTAGCTAACTGATCGTGAGGAATAGTTCCGTGCATAATAGGCACTTTCACTAAATTCTTCTTAGCATCTTCGATACCTTTTGTAATAGCTTCTTGAACTTCTTTAGCTTTACCTAGACCTTGACCTACTAAGCCATTTTCGTTACCAACTACTACTAAAGCTGAAAAGCTAAAAGTACGACCACCCTTTGTTGTTTTAACTACGCGGTTAATTGATACTACTTTTTCTTTTAGTTCAACATCACCTGCCGCTTTAACTTTATTTACATTTACTTTAGACATGATTTTCTATTAGTATTTTTTTCAAATTAAAATTGAAGTCCTCCCTCTCTTGCACCATCAGCTACTGCTTTGATTCTACCGTGGTATAAGTTACCACCTCTATCAAATACACATGTTGTGATTGATAAAGCAGCTGCTTTCTTTGCAATTGATTGTCCAGCTAATTTAGCTTTTTCAATCTTTACCACTTTTTGTGCTGCGATATCTTTTTCAGCTGAAGAAGATGCTGCTAAGGTTACACCGTTTTCATCATCAATTAATTGACAATAAATTTCAGCGTTGCTTCTGAATACAGACAAACGAGGCTTGCTAGCAGTACCTTGTACTTTCTTGCGAATTCTGTATCTGATTTTCTGTCTTTGAGCTAATTTACTCATATGATTTATTTTTATCGGAGTGCGATGCTGCCGCACTCCTGGATTTTTTAAAATTTATTATTTACCTGCTGCTTTACCTGCTTTTCTTCTTACGATCTCATCAGCGTATTTCACACCTTTTCCTTTGTATGGTTCAGGCTTACGTAAGCTTCTTAATTTAGCAGCTACTGCACCGATCAATTGCTTGTCGCTTCCTTCTAAGAAAATCTTAGGGTTTTGACCTTTTTCAGTAGTAGTAGAAACTTTTAATTCTTTAGGTATTTCAAATATGATGTTGTGAGAATAACCTAAAGCTAAGTCTAACAAGTTACCTTGGTTAGCAGCTTTGAAACCCACACCCACTAATTCTAATTCTTTTTTATAACCTTCAGTTACACCCTTCACTAAGTTAGCAATCAAAGAACGGTATAAGCCGTGCATTGCTCTGTGACGGATTTGCTCTGTTGGACGAGATACAATTACTTCAGATCCTTCCACTGTAACAGTGATATCACGATCCACTTCTTGAGATAATTCACCTTTTGGTCCTTTTACAGTAACCACTGAATCTTTT
>JALRFB010000083.1 GCA_023256555.1 Sediminibacterium sp.
CTTGGTTTTCTAAAGACAACAATAATCCTTTAGACAATAAATAATCGCCTACCAAAACGGCTATTTTATTTTTCCATAATGCATTGATAGATAGAAACCCTCTTCTTTCAGTGGCATCATCTACTACATCGTCATGCACTAAAGTGGCTGTGTGTAATAATTCCACTAAAGAAGCTGCTCTATAAGATGCGTCATTAATTTCTCCGTGTAATTTTGCGGATAACAATACAAACATAGGGCGCATTTGCTTTCCCTTTCTTTTCACGATGTATTGCATGATTCTATCTAGTAAAGAAACCCTGCTCTTCACTGCTTCTTTGAAATGCGCTTCAAAAAGGTCTAACTCTTTACCAATAACTTTTTTTGCTAATTGCATGGGGGATTAATCATTTAGCATATTAAAATGTAGAGCGCCAAAATTTTGTAAGGAACTTAATTTTAAATCGGCTGCGCCCCAAACATCAGATTTGATATGGTCTGCTGCTGGTACTACCACACATGTCATCCTTGCAGCTTTTGCAGCAATCATTCCGTAGAATGAATCTTCAAAACAAATACAAGCTAAAGGATTGGTATGTAAACCTGCTGCACATTCCAAATATACTTGGGGATGTGGCTTAGCATGCATCATATGTTGTGCAGAGCAACTGGATTGTATATAACTTCTTATATGTAATTTGTCTTTTATCCACTCAATGAGCAATGATGGAGAAGAGGTAGCCAAGCCCATTTTAAAATCTCTTTGTAAGAAAAATTCAAATATATGTTCAACACCTGGCATTAATGTAGCTTCCTTGTCTATTAAATCTAAAGCGAGATCTATGATTTTTTGTTCTGCTCTATCAAATTCACTTGCAGGTACTTTATGCTCGTGTAACCAATGTGCCACAAATTCTTTAGATCTAAGTCCTGTAGTAAACTGGTATTGTGCTTCTGTGAGTTGTATACCGTATTGTCTAAAAATTTCAGTAGCGGCTCTGTTCCATAATGGCTCGCTATTAATTAATAAGCCATCAATATCAAAAATTACAGCAGACTTCTTCATTGTCTAAAGATACTATTTGTTAGTTAAACAGCACGTGATTAGTACATATTTATGTCTTATATTGCACACCTAACTAATGGATTTGATATGAAATTGTGGGAGCGCATTAAAAGAATTAAAATTTTCCGTTCTGTTATATATGGAGTGGTTGGTTTATTCTCTTATCCAGGATTAGCCTTGTTTAATAGAATAGATATTCAGGGTACCGAAAATTTAGAGCACCTTCCCAAAAAGAATGTTTTATTTGTAAGCAATCATCAAACTTATTTTGGAGACGTGATTGCTTTTGTGCATATTTTCTGTGCAGTAAAATGGGGGAAGTATAATAAACTGGGTATACCTTATTATTTATTGAATCCTTTTACTAATGTATATTTTGTAGCAGCAGAAGAAACCATGAATAGCAATTGGCTAACACGTTTATTTAAATTGGGTGGTGCGTTGACTGTTAAAAGAACTTGGAGAGCAGAGGGGCAGGATGTTAAAAGAGATAGGGATGTAGTAGACACGCAAAAAATTGATAAAGCTTTAAAGAAAAGTTGGGTAATTACTTTTCCTCAAGGAACTACAAAACCTTTTGCTCCAGGAAGAAAAGGAACTGCTTATATTATCAAGAACAATCACCCAATAGTGGTACCAGTAGTGATTAATGGATTCTGGAGAGCTTTTACCAAAAAAGGATTGACTTTTAAGAAAGTAGGTACCCCATTGACAGTTCGATTCAAAGCCCCTTTAGAAATTAATTATGATGCACCAGTGGAAGAAATTCTAGAACAAGTGATGGATGCTATTGAGCAAAGCAAATCCTTTATGTTAAAGGGGGCACACCATCAACAATAGGTTTATTACTAATATACTTTTACTAATTATTTTTTTAGTCCTTAATAAATAAGGCTTTTAATTCAGTTGCATCATCTGGCAACATTTTACCTGCTAGAATTAAACGCAATTGTCTTCTTCTCAGAGCGCCAGCGAAGTATTTTTTTTCTTCTTCTGTTTCTGGAATAATTTCTGGAACCTTTTTAGGTTTTTTGTTTTCGTCTAATGCTACAAATGTAAAAAAGGCTTCATTGCTTAATTCTCTAGATTGAGTAATCATGTTTTGATTCCACACTTTTAAATGCACTTCCATAGAAGTATTAAATGATCGAGTCACTTTTGCTTCAATACAAATCACATTGCCCAATCTTATAGGAGACTTAAAACTCAGGTTGTCCACAGAAGCGGTCATACAAGCAGAATTACAATGTTTTGCAGCCGCTAAATAGGCAGCAATATCCATCCAGTACATTAATCTACCACCCATTAAATCTCCAAAAGTATTGGTGTCATTGGGTAAAACCAATTCATTCATGGTAGTAAATGAATCCTTCGCTTTTCTCGCTTCCATGTTATGCTGTTTAGAAACCAAAGATACAATTTGTTAAACTACACAGTTTGCTAGTTTGGAAAGATAATTTGGATCTACAGTGGCACCAATGCCCGGAGCATCTCCAATGGATACATGCATGCCGTTGAATTGTACGCCACCTATTACAGGGTCTTCTGTATGACCTAATAAACAGGTATCCATATCGTAGAATCGAACATTGTCATGGGCTAATGCAAAATGCAGTTTAGCACTCAGTGCCAACCTGCTTTCTAACATACCACCCATCATACAGGCAATACCGTTTTGTTTGGCGATATCATGAATCTTGATGGCTTCATGTATGCCACCGCTTTTGGAAAATTTGATATTAATATAATGACAAGCTTTTTGATGTATTAATTTTCTTGCATCATGGTGTGTGAAGACAGATTCGTCCGCCATAATCTTAATAGGTGATGCTGCGCAAAGTGCAGGCAAGAAATCGTCATAATATTTGTGCATCGGTTGTTCGCAAAATTGAATATCGTATGCAGATAAAGCGGTTAATACCGGCAATGCATCTTCTTTACTCCAGCCCTGATTCGCGTCTATTCTTAAAATAATATCCTTGCCAATAGCGGTTCTAATTTGTTTAATTCTTTCAATATCTTCTGCGGGTTTCTTGCCTAATTTCACTTTAATCATTCGCACACCATTGGCTTTAAACTCTATAGCTTGCTTTGCCATTGCTTCTGGCGTACCAATACCAATGGTCAAATCTGATTCGATAGGTTTTTGTTTTCCTCCCAAATAAGCATATAATGGTTGATTGGCTGCTTGTGCTGCAATATCATAAAGGGCTAAATCAAAAGCACTTTTTGCTGTGTAGTTTCCTGCAATCACTAAGTCCAATTCTTTTAATCTTTCTTCAATAGCTAATGGATCTTTGCCTTTCCAAAAAGCCGCAAAGTCTTTGGCTAATAAATAACAACTTTCTTGTGTTTCCCCAACAATCATGGGGAAGGCAGAACATTCACCCCAGCCTATGATGCCTGCATCTGTATGTATTTTGATTAAAATATTTTGTGCAAATTCCATCGTACCAGTAGCAATGGTAAAAGGTACCATGGGTATTTTGTATAAGTAAATCTCAGTTTGTACAATTTTCATAAAACGCAATTATCCATTAAAGATACCTTAGATTATTTATATCTATATCCTTTGTAATTAGCTATTTAGTACCGATATTTGCAAACGAACTAATGTTAGCATGAACCCATCTTTTGACAATACCCAAAATGCATTTGCCTACAAGTCTACTGGAGATTTAAAGAAAGCAAGATTTTTATTTAGTGTTATTCAAAGTCCTATAGTAGTGTCTTTGGCAACTAAGTTGACGCCTATGTTGATGCAATCGGGTTTGCCCATTAATGGATTAATTAGATCTACTATTTTCAATCAATTTGTTGGAGGGGAAACATTAGAAGAATCTGCAAGAGTGGTGAAGCAATTAAGTGCTTATCAAGTGCAGGTTATCTTAGATTATGGAGTGGAAGCCAAAGAAGGAGAAGACAATTTTGATGCAGTTACTGAACATATTATTGAAGCGATAGAATTTGCTGCTTCACAAAATAATGTACCCTTTGTGAGTGTGAAGATTACAGGGGTTGCGAGTATGAGCTTATTAGAAAATTTAAATGATGCTCCAAGATTAAGAAGCGGTATTCATGATAGCGAAGAAGACAATGCTGCTTGGAATAGAGTGAAAGAAAGGATGTGTGCCATTTGCGAAGTAGCTACTGAAAAAGGAGTGGGTGTTTTGATTGATGCAGAAGAAACTTGGATTCAAGATCCTATTGATAGATTAGCGATAGAATTAATGTCTATTTATAATAAAGAAAAAGTAGTGGTCTACAATACTTATCAATTGTATAGAAATGATAGATTGCGTTTTTTACAAATGTCTCATGGTATTGCTAAGGATAAACAATTTTTATTGGGTGCGAAATTGGTGAGAGGTGCCTATATGGAAAAAGAAAGAGAGCGTGCTCAAAAAAATGGTTATGCTTCTCCTATTCATGCCAATAAAGAAGCTGTGGATGCCGATTTTAATAAAGCAGTGGATTATTGTTTACAACATATCGATTCAATAGCTTTATTAGTAGCATCACATAATGAATTAAGTAATCAGTTGGCTATACAAACCATGCAAAACAAACAGTTGACTAATAACCATCCACATATTCATTTCTCTCAGCTATATGGAATGAGTGATCATATCACTTTTAATATGGCCGCTGAGGGTTTTTCTGTAAGCAAGTACCTTCCTTTTGGTCCCATTAAAGACGTCATTCCTTATTTAATGCGCAGAGCAGAAGAGAATTCTAGCGTGAATGGACAAACTGGCCGTGAATTGGTCTTAATTCGAAAAGAATTGGCACGTCGTAAAGGGAAATAAATTTTTTTATTCTCAGGGGGTTTGGTTGTAAATTGCAGCATGCAACAATATTTAGATTTAGTACAACATATCTTAGATAACGGAAATCAAAAAACAGATCGTACTGGCACAGGTACCAAGAGCTGTTTTGGCTATCAAATGCGTTTTAATTTACAAGAAGGTTTCCCTTTAGTCACTACCAAGAAAGTACATTTAAAAAGTATTATTTACGAATTACTTTGGTTTTTGAATGGAGATACCAATATCAAATATTTAAAAGATAATGGAGTAAGAATCTGGGACGAGTGGGCAGATGAAAATGGAGACCTTGGTCCAGTATATGGTAAACAATGGAGATCTTGGGAAGGTGCTAATGGAGTAGTAGTAGATCAAATTACTGAATTGATTGATCAAATTAAAAAGACACCTGATAGTAGAAGA
>JALRFB010000084.1 GCA_023256555.1 Sediminibacterium sp.
CTTGTCCATTTGCCTGCAGCGCTCATCACTTTTAAACTCTCAATAATATCAGAGAACTGATAATTGTTGGGTCTATAATAAGCAGTATATATATTTTCTCTAGCAGAGTTTAAGCTAACCCTAATACTATCTAAGCCCACTTTAGCTAATTCTGCTACTGCTTTTGGATTAGAACCATTGGTATTAATATTGATACTTCCTTTATCGGTATGTTTTCTGATTTCGATGATGGCTTCTTTGATGGTCTCCCACATTAATAATGGTTCTCCTTCGCAGCCCTGTCCAAAACTTACAATAGGAAATGGAGCATTCATTAAATGAGGCACTGTGTATTCTACTACTTCAGCTGCTGTTGGTTTGAAAGTCAATCTATCTTGAGTGGAAATAATTTCTTCTTCTTGTGGTTGGAAAGAGATACATCCAATACAATTTGCATTACATGCAGGAGAGATTGGAATAGGGCATTCCCATCTACCCATTGCAAAATTCCTAGCCGCTGGACAATCATAGGTTTGACAACAATTATCCATTAAATGCTTTACCAATCTATTTTGATTAAAAGCTTTTAATAAGTTTTCAGTACCGGCATCAATAATTTCTTGATCATATCCTTCGCAATCCTGTCTAATATCTTGTTCAATTCTAACAGCTGGTACATAGTTTTTACCATCCAACCAACCCACGGCAGTGTAACAAAATAATGGTAAAGTAGGGGCGTCTTCTGAAGTTTCGTAAGCTGCCACATATAAACCCGTATGAGCAGGAGGAATAAAAGCAGCTACGGCCCATCCTTTATCACAGATGCGCATCTCTCCGGTTTCCACATCTATGCCAATACCTCTTCTTCCAGGTAGTTCGTATAAATTACCACCATTAGGTAATTCTATCCAATCTTCAACTGGAACAGGAAAAGCATCCCATCCGGCACGGCCGGCAACATAAAGACTTGTGTCTTCAAAAATATTACCTTCACCATCAGAATATAAAATAAAAGGAGATTCTTGTATTGACATATGTAAAGGTACTATTTTGACAATTGTTCTGCACAAAAAGCATTGAATTCAGTTTCGATAGATACTGACACAGGTTCGTTGATATCTTTTTGTATGAGCTTGTTGTTTTTGAAATCGATGGTTAAAACATTGTCTTTAATTAATACATTCTGCAAATCTGCCCAAGCAATGTATTTTTTGGGAAAAGTATTCAAAACTACACCTGCCTCATCAAAAGCGATTTCTGAAGGGAATTTTACTTGTCTCTCAAACAATGCTGCAATGAGGAAGATGCCTGCTATAATTAAACCATTGGGTTGCAAATACCATCCCCAAGAAGCAAAT
The DNA here is from genome assembly GCA_023256555.1 of Sediminibacterium sp. Classification (GTDB taxonomy): domain Bacteria; phylum Bacteroidota; class Bacteroidia; order Chitinophagales; family Chitinophagaceae; genus Sediminibacterium. The sequence continues at coordinate 1,338 of JALRFB010000084.1, forward strand.
AATAGGCCTAAACGGTAATAAGGAAGAACTCCTCTTTTTCTTTGAAAGACACAGAAAATCCACCAGCTAAGCACACTTGCAGAAATAGCAATAATTAGAGCAGGGTGAGGATAAATGCCTTTTATTGCAGAATAAACAAAGCTAACAATAGATACAAAGAGCATAAATTGGCTCATTCTGTCTACATTCTTAAAATCGGGGCTTTTACAAACAATAATATAGTCAAAAACACGCATAAGTAGTTAATTACGAATTGAGTAAATATTGGTGCAATTTAAGGCCATTTGGTTAACTTTGCACTATGAAGAAAACACATATTATTTTATTGGTATTAATTGCAGCTGCAATTGTAGTATTAGTAAGCTATACAGGTGATTTAAGTAGTTATGAAACTGTGAGTTCAGCCAAGCAAAAGCCAGGTAAATTTGTGAATTTGATTGTAAAGATGGATAAAACCATACCTGTGCAATATGACCCAGTAAAGGATCCTAATTTATTAAAGTTTAATGTTCAAGATAGTTTGGGTGGAAAGATTAGTGTCGTATACCATAACACCATGCCAACAGATATGGAAAAATCTGAGAGATTGGTTTTAAAAGGCAAAGTGCAAGGAGATGTTTTTGAATGTTCAACCATTGTTATGAAATGTCCTTCAAAATACAAGGACAATCCAACTGCGATGAAAGAACAACCTGAAACCTTATCTAATTAAACTAAGTTCATGAATACTGCAACCAATCCTGCAACCTTACAATATATTGGCGAACATTTATTACCTGGCCAATTTGGTTATTTCTTCACGCTACTTTCTTTAGTAGCATCTTTAGTAGCAAGTTTTGCTTTTGCAAAAGCGTTTTATGCAAATAATATTGAAGAAGAACAATCTTGGAATAAATTAGCCAAGATTGCTTTTGGTATTGAAGTGGTGACAGTCATAGCGAGTTTTGTTATTTTGACTTATGTTATTTCCAATCATTTATTTGAATACAAGTATGCTTATTCACATAGTGATAAAAACCTTCCATTTGAATACTTATTAAGTTGTTTTTGGGAAGGACAGGAAGGAAGCTTTTTGTTATGGAGCTTCTGGCATTGCGTATTGGGTTCAATAATTATGTATAAAGTAAAGTGGAGACCTAATGGTGTAATGATGACTTTAAGCTTTGTTCAATTCTTGTTTGCTTCAATGGTTATTGTAGTATATATTTTTGGAGCAAAAATTGGATCAAGTCCCTTTATTTTATTGAGAGAAGAAATGAACTGGCCTATCTTATCTAGACCAGATTATTTACAATTTATCAAAGATGGTACTGGATTAAATACAACACTTCAAAACTACTGGATGGTGATACATCCGCCGGTTTTATTTTTGGGCTTTGCGTCTACTACCATACCATTTGCTTTTGCAGTAGCTGGTTTATTGAAGAAAGATAATAATTGGATGAACCATGTTTTATCATGGGCCAATTTTAGTGCAGGTGTTTTAGGATTAGGTATTATGATGGGTGCTGCATGGGCTTACGAAAGTTTAAACTTTGGAGGATATTGGGCATGGGATCCAGTAGAAAATGCATCTTTGGTTCCATGGTTGGTTTTAGTGGCAGGTATTCATACCACCATGATTTTTAGAAAAACAGGGTCAAGTGTAAAAGCTTCTTACTTGTTTATGGGACTCAGTTTCTTACTTGTAGTATATTCTACTTTCTTAACTAGAAGCGGAATATTAGGAGATACATCAGTACATGCTTTCACCGATTTAGGAATGAACGCACAATTATTGGTATTCTTATTAATCTTTGTCATTCCATTCTTTGTTTTATACTTTGTGCGTTTTTCTTTTATGGCAGAACCAGCAAAAGAAGACGATATCTCAAGTAGAGAGTTTTGGATATTGGTGGGTTCTTTGGTCTTGGTATTATCTGCAGTGGTAATCATTGCCATCACATCTATTCCGGTATTCAATAAAATTTTTGGAACTAAGATTGCACCACCAGAAGATCCTGCATTTGCACATAACCAAGTACAGGTTTTCGTTGCAATTATAATTGGTGCTTTATCTGCTTTTGGTCAGTATCTTAGATTTAAGCATACGCCAAAAGAACATATCACTAAACAATTGATTCTTCCAAGTATTGTAACTATTGTAGTGAGTGTAGTATTATTTGTATTTGTTGGAGTGGCATATACAGAAAAAGGAGCTGGTTATTTAGGAGCATTGTATGTGGGTATTTTTGCTTCAGTCTATACAGTGGTTGCGAATTTTCATTACTGGCTGGGTGTATTAAAAGGTAAACTAAAATCAGCAGGTGCAAGTATTGGACATATTGGTTTTGGATTAGTATTATTGGGTATTTTTTTATCTTCATCCAATAAACAAGTCATTAGTTTTAATACCACAGGTATTAATGTGCTGCAAGAGTCTGCTGAAATGCGCAAAAGCCCAGTGGGTAATCCTAGAGAGAATATCACTTTATTCGAAGGTATCAATACAGATATGGGAAAGTATATGGTAGAATATACCAGAGACACCACCGATGAATTAAATAGAAGATTTTTTGAATTAAAATTCACTGACAAAAAAACTAAGGAACAGTTTTTATTATATCCAGATATCTTAAAAAATAATAAAGGAGCAGAAGGATTTTCAGCTAATCCAGATGCGAAGCATTATTGGTTAAAAGATATTTTTGTATATATCACTTCTTTCCAAGATCATTCTGAAGAAGATACTGTGGCATTTAAGGCCGTGAAAATTAAATTAAACGATTCTATATTTTATAGTAATGGTTATATTAAATTGAATCAGGTTTTAGTCAATCCAAATGCCAATAGAGCGCCAGGAACCAATGAATTGGTGTTGAATTTAAAAGTTACTTCCAAAGAAGGATTGCAATATACAGCTCAGCCTGGTATTGTTTTAGAAGGCATGAATATGGAGCAAACCTTGGATACGGTAAAAGCCCAAAACTTAATTTTGAGTTTTAATAAGGTGGTGAATCAGGAGGAAGGCGTTTTAGAGATTGGGATAAAAGAATCCAAATCTCTAACTAATTTAATCACCCTAAAAGTATACGAATTCCCAATGATCAATGTTTTATGGTTGGGTGTGGTTGTGATGACTATAGGATTTATGATGAGTATGTTTCAGCGGATTAGAAAGAATAAGGTAGTTTAGGTTACCTTTTGTATATTAGGGTATCAATAATTATGAAAAAGGCATTTCTATTTTTTACAGTATTTGTTGCAGGCATTCTTTTGCAAGGGCAATTGAAGGCACAGTCTGCTAATTATGATACTTTAAGAGTAGAAGCTTTTATTACTCCTGAGGGTGATACTATCCCACAATCTTGGTTACCTACAGTAGAAGTACATGCCATTCAAACTAAAGAGGTGGCCAAATTTTGGAGAGATTGGACAAGACTTCGTAATGCGGTTTATGTAACTTATCCTTATGCAAAATCAGCAAGTAAAGTGATTAACGAAGTAAATGCGCAGTTGGTGAATGTCACTGATGAGCGTACAAGAAAACAAATTATCAAAGCGAGAGAGAAAGATTTAAAGAAAGAATTTGCAGATAAGGTAACCAATTTATCGGTCTATCAAGGAAAGGTTTTGATGAAGTTAATTAATAGAGAAACTGGAAATAACTGTTATGAGATTATCAAAGAATATAAAGGAGGCTTTAATGCTAGTTTTTGGCAGGCAGTGGCCTTTGTTTTTGGTAGTAATTTAAAGCAACCATATGAACCCAAAGGGGAGGATAGAGAGATTGAAAAATTAGTACAAGAGGTTTGTAGAGTATATGGTTATAAAGGCTAGTCCTTAGTCTTGGTTAAAGGGGTATGTTTTTGTATCTTTACCCGAATAGCATTGAAGTATTATGAGTGAAGAAAAAAGCCTAAATTTTATAGAAGAAATTGTGGAAGCAGATTT
>JALRFB010000085.1 GCA_023256555.1 Sediminibacterium sp.
ATAATTCAGCACTCACATCTGCCATCCCTTTTACAGCAAATTTAAAAACGGGTTGTCCATCTTGAAATGCATAATGTTCTTTTGCCATTACAGACTCAACACTTGCAGGTTTTAAACTTCCACCGGCTTTAATATGCAAATAATCTCTACCACTACCATCACTTTTTAAGATGGCATCCATCACTCCATTTCCTTCATTGTTAGGTTCTAACAAAACAGCACCTGCACCATCTCCGAAAATGATACATGTAGCTCTATCTGTATAATCAATGATAGAACTCATTTTGTCAACACCCACTACAATTACTTTTTTGTATTTTCCCGTTTCAACAAATGCTGCACCAGTATTTAAAGCAAATAAGAAACCACTACAAGCTGCACCTAAATCAAATCCAAATGCATTTTTTGCACCAATCTTGTCTCCAATAATATTAGCTGTTGCAGGAAAAATCATATCAGGTGTAACCGTTGCGCAAATAATACAATCAATATCTAAAGGATCTAGATTCTTTTTACGTAGAATTTCTTCGATGGCTTTCACTGCCATATCTGAACTTGCTTTGCCTGGTTCTCTTAATATTCTTCTTTCAGAAATACCAGTTCTGGTTCTAATCCACTCGTCGTTGGTATCCACCATTTTTTCCAAGTCAAAGTTGGTTAATTTGGTTTCAGGGACATAGCCCCCAACACAGGTGATAGCAGCTTTGATAGCACTCGACATAGATCAATTTTTAGTTTGGCCTACAAATATCCAAAAAAATGGCTAAGAATCCGCCCAAATGCCTCATTTTTAGTTGCTTTAGTGTTAATTTTGAAGGCATATGATCGCATTTTTACAAGGAAATTTTGTTCAGGTTACTCCAGCCAAATTAATTGTGGATGTAAATGGAGTTGGGTACGAGGTGAATATTAGTTTTCACACATATGAGGCTATTGCCAAAAAAGAAAAAGGTTTATTGCATACCTATTTGCATATCACAGAAAATTCACAAATACTTTTTGGTTTTCATGAACAACAAGAGAAGGATTTATTTTTACAATTAATCAGTGTTTCTGGTGTAGGGGCAAGTACTGCAAGAATGATGTTATCGGGAATGTTGCCAGAAGAAATTATTCGTGCCATTGTCAATGGCGAAGCAAGAAAATTAGAACAGATAAAAGGAATTGGTAAAAAATCTGCTGAAAGATTGGTTTTGGAGTTGAAAGATAAATTAGCAAAAATGCCTTCATCTTCAGGTAGTCATGCTGGAGTGGGAACATTTACTCAATCTTCTCCTCGTCAAGATGCATTACAAGCTTTGGTTGCCTTAGGGATTCAAAAAGCAGTTGCTGAAAAAGCGATTGATAAAGTAATTCAAACAGAAGGTGCAGATGTGAGCTTAGAAGGCTTAATTAAGTTGGCACTTAAAAATTGTTAACCCTCGCTTTTAATAAAAGTTATTTTGAAATTACTACGTACACTATTTGCATGCTCATATCTACTTTGTTTAAGTAGTAATGCATTTACGCAGTCAAACTCAAACAAAAAAGATTCTGTACATTATCCAATTAAAGATAGAAGGGCTGATTTTTTAACTCAACCTAGCAACAATCCTTTTGACCTTCGTGATACAAGTTTAATAAAAAAGAAAGTGGATTATGATCCTGCTACTAAAACTTATCAAGTAAGAGAATATATTGGAAAAAGATTTATAATTAATCCAAATACTTTAAGTTTTGATGAATTCTGGAAAATTAAAACTAGGAAAGACGAGCAAGCATATTTTCAACAAAGAGCCAATTCTTTGGGAGTATTAAATAGGAAAGTTACCAGACCTAAAGTAAAAGTGTTTGATAGTTATTTTGATAGATTGTTTGGCAAGACCGGTTCTGATTTAAAAGTAGATATAAAACCAGTGGGTGAAATTAATATCAAAGCAGGCTATCAAGGTCAAAAAGTAGATAATCCCACTTTACCAGAGCGTGCAAGAAGTAATGGCGGTTTTGATTTTGATGCAAATACTAATTTTAGCATGAATGCCAGTATTGGGGATAAATTAAAATTCCCTATCAATTTAAACTCACTTTCTAATTTAGGATTTGACAATCAAATTAAATTAAGTTACAAAGGCAAAAAAGATGAAATTGTAAAAAGTATTGAAGCGGGTAATATCAATTATGTTTCAAGAAGTGTATTAATACCAAGTACGCAAAATTTATTTGGTGTTAAAACACAATTACAATTTGGTAGATTATTTATTACTGCTGCTATAGCCAATCAAAAATCACAAAGACAAAGTATGGCTTTGTCGGGTGGTGCTAGTACTCAAAAATTCCAAAAAAGATTAGACGACTACGAAGAAAACAGGCACTTCCTATTATCTCAATATTTTAGAGATAATTTTAATAAATCCATGTCCAATTTGCCCGTGATTAATTCACAGTTCCAAATTAAAAGAATGGAAGTATGGGTGACCAATAGAAATGGACAAACCACCAATGCAAGAGATGTAGTGGGCTTAATGGATATTGGTGAACCAGCACCGCATAAAGCTTCTTACAGAACAAGACCATTAAGCGCTAACAATATCAATGATCAATTGCCAGACAACAGTGCCAATAGTTTATACTCTAAATTAATCAATAATGGTAGTGCTAGAAATCCTGCGTCTGTTTCTAGTGTGTTGACCATGGAGGGATTAAGGTCTGCAGAAGATTATGAAAGAACTTTTGCAAGAAAGTTAACAGAGAATGAGTATTTCTTTAATCCACAAATTGGATTTCTTTCCTTGAATATTCCACTACAACCAGATGAGGTGTTGGGTGTTGCATTTCAATACACTTATAATGGTAAGGTTTTTCAAGTCGGAGAGTTTTCGGAAAATATTGCATTAGATCAAAACAAAGGTGTGCAGCAAATTTTGTTCTTGAAATTGTTAAAAGCAACCACTCAAAGAACCGACTTGCCTATTTGGGATTTGATGATGAAGAACGTTTATTCTTTAGACTTATTTGGTCAATTGCAGCAACAAGATTTTCAATTAAATATTTTATACGAAGAACCTAGTGCTGGTTTAAAAAGATATCTACCTGTAACTAGTAAAGCAGTAGAAGGGAAGTCTTTGATTAAATTATTAAATCTTGATAGATTAAATAATCGAAACGACCCACAACCAGATGGGGTGTTTGACTATGTGGAAGGCTTCACGGTGATTTCAAGAATGGGTAGGATTGTATTTCCATTGTTGGAACCCTTTGGTAAAGACTTACAAGAAATTGCTTTTAAAGGTATTGATACCAATATCTCTAAGAAATATGTTTATCCTCAATTGTATCGTAATATCAAAGCAGAAGCGCAGACCTATGCCAATTTAAATAGGTTTGTGATGGAAGGTCAAGTGAAAGGAAGTAGTGGTGGATCAGAAATTAGTTTGAATGCCTTTAATGTACCTCCAGGTTCAGTAAGTGTGAGAGCGGGAGGACAAATATTGAAAGAAGGATTAGATTATATGGTGGATTATGGTTCTGGAACTGTAAGAATTATTAATCCCGGAATATTGAGTTCGAATATTCCTGTGAATGTTTCTTTTGAAAACAATATTGGATTTGGTTTTCAAGAAAGAGGATTCAGAGCTTTGAGATTGGATTATGTAGCAAGTAAGAATTTTAATTTTGGTTTTTCATCTACTAGATTAAGTGAGCGTCCTTTCTTTACTAAAACCAATTTTGGATCTGATCCTATTAAGAATTCCATGTATGGTTTTGATTTTAATTATAAAGCAGATTTACCTGGTGTAACCAGAGCATTAAATAAATTACCTTTTTATACTACCAAAGCGAAATCTTATTTAACTGCTTATGGGGAAGCAGCATTTTTACAACCTGGACATGCACAACAAATTGGTAGAGGTGGGGCAGGTGTTGTTTATTTGGACGATTTCGAAGCAGCAAGAACAAATATTGATTTAAGATTTCCTTTTACTGCTTGGGCCTTGGCTTCAACACCAATGGATAAATTCCCGACTGATGCAGTATCTGATTCTGTGAATTATAATTTTAGTAGATCTAGAATTTCTTGGTATACTATCGAACCTACTTTACAAGATAAGAATGGGGCCAATAATCCATTGGCAGAAAATTTAACAGATTTAAGTGACCCAAGAGTAAGACAGGTTTTTACCAATGAATTATTCCCACAAAAAACAACCAATATCACTGATGTGCAATTACCCACATTTGATATTAGTTATTATCCAAAAGATAGAGGCCCTTATAACTACGATTATAAAAACTTGGATGCGAATGGTAAATTAAATAATCCTGCTGCAAAATGGGGAGGTATCATGCGATCATTGGATCAAACAGATTTCGAAACCAGTGTGATTGAATATGTTGAGTTTTGGGTACAAGATCCATTTATTAAATCGCCTGTATCAAAAGGTAAGTTGGTTTTAAACTTAGGAAATATAAGTGAAGATATTTTAAGGGATGGTAGAAGATTTTATGAAAACGGCATGCCTACTCCTAAAATTCCTGCAAGTATTGATAGTTCTACATGGGGTTATGTGCCAGTGAATCCGATACAAGTAACCAATGCATTTAGTAATAACCCAGAAGATAGAAAATACCAAGATGTTGGATTTGATGGGATGAATGATGCAGAAGAAGCAAATAAAAGAGCTTATCTAATTAATAAAATACCAAATGCTAATTTAGCACAACAAATATTAAAAGACCCTTCTGCAGATAACTATGTATGGTATCGTGATCCTAGTTACGATGCAAGTAAAACGGGTATTTTAGGAAGATATAAATACTTTAATAATCCGCAAGGCAACTCTGCATTAGCGGGAACAAGTCAATTCAGTAGTGCTGCAACTTTGCTTCCAGATAATGAAGATTTAAATAGAGACAATACATTAAACGAAACGGAAGCTTATTTTGAATACGAAATTGATTTACAAAAAAATAAATTAGGTGTTGGTACTACAAGATATGTGACCGATTCTAAAACAGTGAATGTAACACTAGCAGATGGTTCTAAGTCTCAAGAAAATTGGTATTTATTTAGAGTGCCTATTAAGTCTTACTCTAATAGTTATGGTGGCATCAGGGATTTTAAATCAATTCGTTTTATTAGAATGTATTTAACTGGATTTGAAGATTCAGTTACTTTACGTTTTGCCAAATTAGATTTAGTAAGAAATCAGTGGAGACAGTTTGCTTATGAAAT
>JALRFB010000086.1 GCA_023256555.1 Sediminibacterium sp.
CTTTCTAATCCCGCTTCTTTGATTTTATTAGCATAATGAATTACACCACCTTCTAAATGAAATACATTTTTAAAACCTTGGTGTAACATATAAGCGCTTGCTTTCTCGCATCTAATTCCACCTGTGCAATACATGATAATGTTTTGGTCTTTTTTGTCCTTCATCATTTCAGCAGCCATAGGCAATTGATCCCTAAAAGTGTCAGAGGGTATTTCTATTGCATTTTCAAAATGTCCCACTTCATACTCATAATGATTTCGCATATCAATCACTATTGTATCAGGTGCTTTTAATAATTCATTCATTTGTTGTGCATTCACATACTTTCCCTTATTCTCCATACTAAAGCTGGGATCTTCTATCCCATCTGCTACAATTTTTTCACGCACTTTAATTTTTAATACCCAAAAACTTTTCCCATTATCATTTACAGCAATGTTTAAACGAATTCCGTTTAATGGTTTATATGAATATAAAAAGTCCTTAAAGACTTCAAAGAGATGTGTTGGCACACTTATCTGTGCATTGATCCCTTCTGTAGCAACATAGATACGTCCAAAAACTTTCATTGCATTGAAAGCTCTATACAATTCATCTCTAAAGGCCTGTGGATCTTGAATGGAGAAATACTGATAAAAACTGATCGTTGTTCTGGGAAAACTTTCCTCATACAACTTTTGTTTCAACTCTTGGTTAGAAACACGATTATGTAATACTGACATATATTAAATTTTTATCCCAATTGCAGGTTGGGGAAATTCAATACAAAAATACAAAAATTTATGCTTTTCTCAAATAAGCCGCTGTCAAAGAAGCCATACCTCCTAATAAAAACCCAATTAATGCAGTAATTACAATTAATAGAACATAAGAACCATTTAAAGGAAGTATTTGAGCTACCTTGGAAGATAATAAATGATTATTGGCCATATCAATACCAGTGGCCAAGCCTGCCCAAATTGCACCAACCCCTAATGCACCTGTTAAAAAAGAAACCAATGGCTTTTGTGGTATTGCTAAAGCAATGATAAAATTAGTCACTACAAAACTCCACCATGGAAGTGCTCCATAAATTCCAATTGCAAAACATGCAATGGCTGATAATAATATAGTTACTGGTATTTTAAATGTATTGTTTTTCATAGAATAGTGTATTAAGCTTTACTAAATTGAATATGCCATTTAGTATGTTCGTTTGCTTTTAATTTTTCTTTGGATAAGAATAATAGTCTGTAGTATTTTCCTGCAGCCCAATAATCTACAAAACTATCATAGTATGGACTACCTGGATTACCACTTTGTCCTCCAGGATATAAACCATAAGCTTCAATTTCGTCAGTTAAATGTACCACCATTCTCCAACTTGGCCCATGTGTTTCTGTAGTCGCGTTAATGATATTTACACCACCGCCTATTGGAAGATTTAATCTACTTAATGCATCGGTTTTTGTTAAGTGCATTACCCTAGTTGCTTTAAATGCAGACCAACTTAATTTATTTTCTTTTTCTAATTGTAATAATTTAATGGTTGCATTTTCAATGCCAAGCATTACCTGCTCTTTTAAACTTTCGATTTTATTATTAGTTCTTATATCGTCTGCTACTGAAAAATTACTGTCTTTAATCATTTGCTCAACCAATACATAAGCCTCAGGCTTGGTTAAAGGTATCGGTGATCCTGCTAACTCATCACCCCAAACAGCATTCTCCACACTATCCCAAATAATTTTAAATACAGTAATCCCTTCTGATGTAGGATGATTATATAAATCCCATTGATTCATCTTGTTTACCATGTTTTTTGCATCAGCAGACAATGCTTCAGTTTGAACAAACTTCATTAATACAGGTCTTGCCATTGCTGCAAATACATTATAATTATTGGTTTGTAATGCTTGCATATCTTGTGCAGTAATATTAGACATGACAGCCAATTGTTTGTTCACACTAATCCCTCTATACAGTGGGAATGAACTCGCAGTACCTAAATAGTAGGGATAACTTGCATCCACAGATTTTTGATTGGCGCTACTCACAAATCCTCTCTCTGGATTTTTAATAAATGGATTTTCATCTATTGGTATCAAACCCTGCCAGTCATAACTTGAATCGTCTCCTGGCATGATAAAATCTCCTTGTCTATCCCATCTTGCAACAAAACTACCTTGTTGCTTAATGGCAATATCGCCAGTCTTGGTCGCCATCACAAAATTTTGACCTGGACATTTCCAAAGTGCGATGGCTTTTAAATAATCTTCTGTATTTTTTGCTCTATTTAATTGATAGAAAGTTTCTACACCTGTTGATGCTTCATGCGCAGTCCATTTTACTGCCAAATTTCTTCCTTTAGATTGAGGATTTTGATAATGTGCATCATACATAGCAGGTCCCCAATGTGTCATCGCAATTTCTTCTACTACATCTGCACTATCTTTTACTTTAATAATTTCTGTTCTTTTTGTAGTTGCTTTCCAAGTTCCATTATACCAATATTCATTTTGAGTACTGTCTTTAAATTTCAATTCATAATAATCTAATACATCTCTACCAGCATTTGTTACACCCCAAGCTAAACTATCATTAAATCCAATGATCACGGCAGGGGAACCAGGAAAACTTGCTCCATAAGTGCTATGTGTAGGAGTGGTGATTTGCACTTCGTACCATAAAGAAGGTAAGTTCAATCCTAAATGTGGATCGCTGCATAAAATTGGTCTACCAGATTTGGTTTTAGATCCAGCTACTGCCCAGTTATTACTACCATTATTTTTATCAGGTGCCACTGGGGCTTCAGTAGCATTAGCTGTCATAGCTGTAGAATCTTTTTTATGTAAATAGGAAAAGTCTGCATTGGTGGGCGCAACTGGATGAATAGATGCTGCTGCGAACTCTGTACCTCTTGGGATGATAGGATCTAGAGAATCTTGTTGATTTGTATATAATTTATCAAATAAGTCAAATCCTAAATAATCTCTTGTATTAGTTAATTGCAAATCAGCTGTTGCTGATCTACCAGTTAAATCATAAGACATGAACATTAAAAACAGATAGGTTTTTTTAGGCGTCCACTCTTCTGGTTGATAATTCATTAATTTATATTCAAAAGGAATATTTTCTGGAGACAATTGTTTTAAATAAGCATTGACTCCTGCCGTATAAGCATCCACAGTTGCTTTCATCACTGGATTAGTCTCATTAATCATTTGTTCAGTTTGCTCTGCTCCATATACCATCCCTAATCTTCTAAAAAATTTATCTATGGATAATTTGTCTGCTCCTGCAATCTCACTTAATCTGCCTGCTGCCACTCTTGTTTGGAAATCCATTTGCCATAATCTAAATTGAGCATGTAAATACCCTTGAACAAAATAAGCATCCTCGTCGTTCTCTGCATAAATATGTGGCACCAATCTGTCATCCATGTACACATCTACTTTGCCTTTTAAATCTTTAGCAAGTACCTGTGCATCAAAATTGGTATTGATCTTTTCTGCATTTTTCCAAAAGCCTTGTTGTGGAGATAAAAAATATCCCAATTTTGGCGTCTTAGACTTTCCAATGGGTAATTGAACATTCAATACTGTTACTAAAGAAACAGTTACAATAGCCGAAGCTATAAAAGGCAATAATCGCATAGCAAATATTTAGACTTCTAAATTAAGCATTATTTACAAGTTCACCATTAAAAAAGGCAATGGTCTCTTGTAGTTGTAAAAAAGGATAAAGTTTAGCCAAAGCCTCAGACTTTTGAAGACAATTTTGAAGAAATTGCTGATGGGCTTTACTACCCTTGTTAAAAGGTTTATGCTGCATGGCTAATTGTAATTCAGCCACCTGCTTCATGATTTGCTGGGTTGGTGAATTATAGAAGGTTTCCACCCATTTTTCCCATACATATTGTGTAGCAGCATAATTGGGATGTACCAAGTCTTCAGCATAAAATCGATAATCTCTTAAATCATCAATAACATATTCATAAGAAGGAAAATAATAAGTGCTATTTGTATTTGCGATAGTTTCATGAACTGCATGAATCAATACCGCTTTACTCCTATTATTCTCTACTAATCCCTCTCTTAAATGTCTTACTGGACTAACAGTGAAAATAATTTGTAATGCTGCATTAAAACTTTGTAATTCATGCACCATAGATTGCAAAAGATCAGTCAATTCTTTTGGCAACATCAATCTTTTCTCGAACCAATTGGAGGGTGCTTTATGATTATTGGCCACCACCAAACCACTATGAGAAGGCGCATTATGGGTTAAGCAATATAACCAAGCAGAGCCAAGCGTAATGACCAATTGATTCGCCTGTTTTAAAAAATGATGTGCTTCTTTAATAGATTGATTGATTTTATTCAAAGCTGCATCTGAACTTATATCAGAAAACCTTGTATGATGATGCCAGCTATTAAACAATTCGTTGTATTCAAATAAATCTGTTTCTGTATATTGTTTACATTGTATATAATCACTAATGGCATACACCACACTCACAGGATTAAATAATATGCCATGTGGATTTTCTTTCACTGAAAATAAATGCTTTTGCATTTTAGCACCTATGTTTTCAGTAAAACAAGAACCTATCAACATCAATTTATCTTGATAGCTAATTTGTACATTGGACTTAGTTGCTTCTAATGTTAATTTGAATTTCATTTAAACATCCTTTGCTTCATCGCTTCATACAAAATAATGCCTGCTGCCACAGAAACATTAAATGAATCAAAATTTGTGGCCATGGGTATTTTGAAAAAATAGTCAGCTGATTTTGCCAAAAATGGCTGTACACCTCTGCCTTCATCTCCCATAATAATACAACTAGGCATGGTGAAATCTAATTCGTGTACATTTTTATCTGCCCTCATTTCGCTGGTAAAAACTTGTATGCCATTCAAATGAAGTGTATCCACTGCTTTCAACAAACTACTTACTCTGATTACTTGAATATGCTCCAAAGCACCCGCACTACTTTTAAACGCTTCTTCATTCAAAGCACCCACTCCTTTATCTGGTATAATTAATGCTTGCGCTCCACAACAATGTATACTTCTACTTATTGCACCAATATTTCTAACATCTGTCACACCATCTAACATCATAAATAAAGGTGTTTCACCTTTAGAAACAACAAAATCAATCACTTCTTGTAAGTCCATGTATTTT
>JALRFB010000087.1 GCA_023256555.1 Sediminibacterium sp.
TCTTGCATAAGCTTTTCCTGCTTCTCCATTATTGTTTTGATAGGGTCCTCTATAAATATCCGGATTCATGGCCTTATGCACCCAAGGCATTTGTCCAATACCACCTGGTTTATCAAATTTATAAGGACTAATTTGCATCGTTGTAGTAGAAGTGCCATGATAGGCATGATCAAGCACAATTATATCTTCTTGTCCAGTGACCATTTTACTAATTCTAATAGCTAAATCATTCGCCTCAGAACCACTATTGGTAAAATAACATACACTTAAATGCTTTGGAAGTGTTGCAAGTAAAGCTTCAGCATATTGAATAATATGATCATTTAAATACCTGGTGTTGGTATTTAAAGTGGCAATTTGTTTTTGCATAGCCCTCACTACAACAGGATGGCAATGTCCCACATGTGTCACATTGTTTACACAATCAATGTAAGTATTACCCTTGTCGTCATATAAATATTGTAAAGCACTTTTTTCAATTTTTAAATGAGATTGATAACTTATACTTAAATTTTTTCCAATGACTTGATGTCTTTTTTCTTCAATCGATTTATATGTATCGTTTTTGTCAATTAGTCCTGAATAATTGCATGCAATTTTAAAAGCATCTTCAGCCTTGATAGGATTGATTTCAATTAATTGATAAATCAATTTCCATGCAGGTTTTTCTGTAATAAAATGATGAGCATTGTCTGTATTGAGTGAGGCATTATAGGCTGATTGAGTAAGGCTAATACATAATCTCGCTGCAATTAAATAGTACAATATGGACAATTCTTTTTCTTCTAATCTATATTTAGTATGATATCCTTTTACTACTGAAACTGCAACAGATAAAGGATCTTCAGTATTCAACATAGCATAAGTACAAGCCACTGCTAGATTATTAATTGTAGCGGTATAGACCATATCGCCAAAATCAATTAAGCCAACAATTTCATCTTCTTTCACCAAAACATTATAATCATTAGCATCATTATGCACATAACTATGTCTCAGAGAACTTAATATGGGCAAAACTTCTGTTTCAAATTGTAGTAAAAAATAATCTACAATTCTTCTTCCTTCATGTGATTTAATATGAGCCAATTTATATTGTGCATCTCTTGCTGTGCTTATATCCCAAGTGTAATGCCTATGCATACTTGGATGTTTAAAGTCAACCAAAGCATCGTCCATAGAAGCTAAAAAAATGCCAAGATTTTCGTGTAATTTACTGGAGTGAGTAGGAGCATCTACCCAAAATTGTCCTTCTAAATAATTTAATATTCTAAGATAATATTCAACTCCATTTTCTTCAATTATGGTAAGTGCTTCTCCTTTATTGTTTTTTATAAAATATTGAAGCTTATCTGCAATACCACTTTTACCTAAATGCGTGATAATTTTTATTTGAGCATCTATAAAATTTTTATCATGTTGTTGGCCAGCAATTTTTAAAATATATTTTTTTCCTGACTTTTCAGTTAAGATAAAATTTAACTCATCGTAGCCATCCAGGGCTTTTGCCTCGACAGTTAATTCATAATAATGATGAACTATATTTTCTATAGCACTTTTGGTAAAATTCATTTTCTATCTAATAAATTCATTGATCAATTCAGCAGTTGCTTTTGGAGCCTCTTCCATTGGAACATGGCCTACATTTTTTAGTATAACTGCCTTACTATTTTTAATATCTTTTTGAAATAAATAAGCATTATCGCTATTGATTAATTGATCTTTTTCTCCAAAAATAATTAAAGTGGGTTGTTGAATATCTTTAATTCTATTTGTTTGTTGGTCAAATCTATTTTTAAAAATACTCAATGCAGCTTTTCGATTACCCTCTGCTAATAATAATTCATGATATCTTGTAATTCTTTCTTCTGTAATTAAATTTTGATCTACAAAAACTGTCTCCAAACTTTTTTTCACTAAGCTTTTGGGTGTCACATATAATAATAAATTATTTAAAATTGGAATCGAAGCAATTTTAAATCCTAAAGATCCTTTTTCATTTATTTTAGGATAACCACTTGCATCTATCAATATTAATTTAGCAACTTCTTGAGGATAGTCCAATGCAAAATGCCATGCGATTCCACCACCTAGTGAGTTTCCGGCGATTATACATTTTTTAACATTTAATTCCTTCAAGAATGCGTTTAAAAAATCACTATAATATGTATAACTATATTTATTTTCAGGACTCGGGCCGGTTAATCCAAATGCCGGCATATCCAATCTTATAATTCTTTTATTAGAAGGCAAATAGTTAATCAAACTATCCCAAGTATTTAAAGAAGAGGATGTGCCATGTATTAATAAAACTGGCATGCTATCTACTTTATTCCCTTCATCTCTATAATGCACTTGCATTCCCATTAATGGCATAAATTTAGATGGACTATTGGCATATTTATTTTTTAATTGTGCTCTAGGAATATCTTTTTGAGCAACCGCTATTAATATTACACTTGAACCAATCAACAAAGTCAGTAAAAAATAGCCTAAATATTTAAACAGTTTCTTCATCTTCTATAATCATTATTTGAAGATATTAAGTTATGCATTTTTGTCTTTATAAAATCTGTAATTTCGGTAGATCAATTATATACATATGAAAAAAGCAATTCTTTCTCTATGCTTATTGTCTGCGAGTCTTTTTACAATGGCGCAGTCTACTCAAAAACCTCCTTTACATGGCAAGAATTGGATGGCCATTACTGGAAAGCCACTAGCTGCCACTGCAGGTGCTAAAATATTTGACAAAGGTGGTAATGCTGTAGATGCTGCTTGTGCAATGTTGGCTGCTACTTGTACTATGTGGGATGTTTTAAGTTGGGGAGGAGAAACGCAGGCTTTAATATACAATCCTAATACTAAACAAGTAATTGCTATCAATGCAATGGGAGTTGCACCAACTGGAGCCACTGTTGAATATTTTAAAAGCAAGGGATATCAATTTCCTCCAGAATATGGTCCACTAGCTGCAACCACACCAGGAACACCTGGGGGTATTTGTTATATGTTGTCAAACTATGGTACAATGAGTTTGAAAGAAGTGCTTGCTCCAGCAATGGAACTAGCTGCTGGTTATCCTATTGATGCACAAACTGCGAATAGTATTGAAAGAGGAAAAGGAAGAATCAAAGAATGGCCTTATAGTAAAAAAGTATTGTTACCACATTTGGGACAAAAAAGAGAAGCCCCTGAAGCGGGTGAAATTTTTGTTCAGCAAGACTTACTGAATACCTTACAAAAAATGGTAGACGCAGAACAAGCTGCTTTAAAAAAAGGCAAGAACAGAAAAGAAGCTATTCAAGCAGCTTATGATCGTTTTTATAAAGGAGATATTGCAGATGAATTTGTAAGAGGGGTACAAGAGCAAGGAGGATTGATTACCAAAGAAGATTTGGCGAATTGGAAGCCTGTAGAAGAAGCTACTACTCATATTAATTACAAAGGCATTGAAGTATATAAATTACAACCTTGGACTCAGGGCCCTGCTTTATTACAAGCTTTAAACATTCTAGAGAATTTTGATTTAAAAGGAATGGGATATAATTCTGCTAAATATATTCATACAGTATATCAAGCAATGAATTTGAGTTTTGCTGATAGAGATTTTTATTATGGAGATCCAAGATTTACAACCAATCAACCAATGACTGGATTATTAAGTAAATCATATGCTAAGCAGAGAGCAAGTGAGATTAATTGGAAAGCCAACAATCCAAATGTTGGACCAGGTGATCCCTATCCATTCGAGGGTAAAACCAATCCTTATTTAAATCTTTTAAAATCTAGAGGATTTACTCCCAATAGTGATACCACTAGAAAAAATACTTTTTTACCAGCACATGATGCAATTTCAAAAAATGAAAATAATTTGAATACAGATGCTGCTTATATGGATCGTCTTTGGAGAGGTACCACCTCAGTAGAGTCTGCAGACAAAGATGGTTGGGTAGTATCTATTACACCTAGTGGTGGATGGTTACCTGCTGTAATTGCTGGAAATACTGGTGTAGGCATGAGTCAAAGAATGCAAAGTTTTGTATTGGATTCTACTATTAATCCTTTTAATGTGGTTGCTCCTGGCAAAAGACCTAGAGTAACACTAACGCCAAGCATTGCGATGAAAGACGGCAAACCAATGATGGCATTTGGTGTACAAGGTGGAGATACACAAGATCAAAACTTGTTACAATTCTTTTTGAATATAGTAGAGTTTGGAATGACCGTACAAGAAGCGACCGAAGCGGCTAATATTAATACTAATCAATTATGGTTATCTCTAGGTGGATCTAAAATTGATGATAGAAAACCAAGACCAGGAAATTTATTACTGAACAATAATGTACCTGATTGGGTTAGAAAAGAACTAAGATCAATGGGCTATACTTTAAGTTTTGAAGAAAGAACCAGCGGTCCTATTAATGCAATTTATTTTGATTGGAAACATAATTCCATGTGGGGAGGAAGTTCTAATCACGGAGAAGATTATGGTATTGGATGGTAATTAATCGAGCCTCCGTAGGAGGCTCAATTATCAAAATAAATTGATGAAATCAATTTATTTATGGTAGAAAAAATGAATCCCCTATGGGAGACTCATTTTGAAATTTATTAGAAGAGTCTCCATTAGGGGACTCTTTTTTTATTTTGGTGTTACAAAATAATCAACAACAAAGACCTTGTCCATATGAGGTTTCAATACCTCTTGAAATGCTTTATGAGCTGGATTCAATTGATAAGAAGCTAAATCTTTTTCGGAACTGAATGTCAACACAAAACAATGCGTGAATCCTTGATCTAAATGTTCTGGGCTCATGTTTAATCCCCATTCCATTTTTTTAATTTCTGGTACTTTGCCATATAAGTCATTGAATGTTCTTGTAACATTCGCTACTTCATCTTTTGTTGAAGTGGCTTTAAATGTAAACAAAACAACATGTCTTAATTGTGTCTTTTCTTTTTTTTCTTTTTGAGCAAATACTGCAAAGCTTGTACAAATAAATAAACTTAATAGTAATAATTTTTTCATGATTTTATTTTAATCGTTATAAAAAGATAGCAGGATCATCACAGATTCTGAAACCTTCATTAAATGTATTC
>JALRFB010000088.1 GCA_023256555.1 Sediminibacterium sp.
CTTAGACACCTTATTTTTTGCAATTTCTAAGCGAGTTTTGAACGGATCTTTTGACATTATTTTGGTCTATGCAACCATACTTTCAGCTTTTTGTAAATCAACAGCTACAAGCTGACTTATTCCTTTTTCAGGCATTGTAACCCCATAAAGTCTATTCATTTTAGACATAGTTAGAGCATGGTGGGTCACAATTATAAATTTAGTGTTTGTTATTTTGGTCAGTTCTTCCAAAAGATTACAAAATCTAGTTACGTTAGCATCATCCAAAGGAGCATCAACTTCATCTAAAACACAAATTGGTGATGGGTTTGATAAAAAAACCGCAAAAATTAGAGATAGTGCTGTTAGTGCTTGCTCTCCACCTGATAATAGAGTTATAGATTGCAATCTTTTCCCTGGAGGACTAACCAACATCTCTAATCCAGCCTCAAGTGGATCATCAGAGTCTACAAGTTCAAGTTTAGCATTTCCACCATTAAAAAGTTTAGTGTAAACTTCATTAAATTTTCTATTTACCCTCTCAAATGCCTCGATTAATCTCTCCCTACCTTTTTGATTTAACTCATTAATACTTTCTTTTAATTTAACAATTGCTGTAACCAAGTCCATTCTGTCTTGTTCCATTTTTTTTATTTCAATTTCATATTTACTTGTCTCTTCATCAGCTCTTAAATTGACAGATCCTAATTTCTCTCTTTCTTGTTTTTTTTTATCCAATAAATCTTCTTGTATTACCGCATCTGGTAGATCTTCCAAGCCATTTAAATTTGAGTTTTCAAGAATATTATCTTCTGTTAAATCCAATTCTGAGTCAATTCTATCAAGCAAATCACCTTTTCTTTTTTTAAGCCCATCAATTGTAGCTCCTGAACTAGCTTTTCGCTCTCTAATTTGTATAGATTGTTCTTGTATTTCATTTAACTGTGATCTTAAATTTTCTATTTTTTCATCTGTTTCAAATATAATCTTTTCATTTTCTATTTTTTCTTTTTCTGAGACTCTTAAGCTCTCAGATATTTGTCCTTTTTTTTCAGCTTGAATTTTAGGTTGATTATCTAATTTATTTAATTGTGAATTAACTTTGTTTTTTCTTTCTGTTAATTCGGCAACCATTTTTTCTGAGTTTGCTAATAAATTTTTCCAACTTTCAATTTCAGTTTCAATAGTTTTTATTCTTTGATTTCTTTTGATTGACTCATTTTTTATTGATTGGTTTTTACTGTATGCATCTGCATATTTTTCTTGAAGAACTTTTATGCTTTGACTTTTTTCATTTACACTAAGTAATTCATTTCTGTTTTTGTCGTTTTTTAATTCATTTAAAAAACTGTCAAGTTCCATAGTACATCTATCAAGCAATACACTCGCTTGGTTTAGTTCATTTGAGTCAATTAATTCTTTAATTCTCAGTATGGTATTTTTTACATTTTTAATTGGTCCTAGACTTATATTAATAGCCATATCGGCTAAATTATTGACCACTTCATCAACAGACTTTTGCTCTTCATTTAGAGCTATTTTTGCTTTTTCAAGATCTTCATTAGATAGTTTTTCTGTCTCAAAGTATTTCGAGTCTGTTTCAATTAATTCATTTTTTTCTTCTTTAAGCCTTTTTTCATTTGAATTAGCATCAATGATAATGCCTCTTTCTCTCGATATATCTTCTTCAATTGTCTTAATTGTCTTATGTAAAATTTTGTACTCCTCGTTGGTAGGTGTTTCATTTACCCAAACCTGACCCTTCATTTCGTCATAGAATAAGCGCCAGAACTTTTTTATAAATCTATGTACCCCTTCAATTCCCTTGGTATCCCATGGCTTACTTTGCTCCACTGGACCTAAGAACATTTCATACATTCTGAAAGTATCAGCACCGTATTTGTTCACTAAATCATCTGGATTGACAGTATTGAATTTTGACTTAGACATTTTCTCTACCTCTACACCACATATATATTTACCATCTTCTAATTCAAATGTCGCATTGGCATAATCTGGTTTCCATTTTTTGAATGCATCCGTATCTAATTCAACACCATCCACTATATTCACATCTACATGCAATTGATCTACTTCTTGATTCCCCACTAATCCAGCAGATATAAAAGTTTGTGTGCCTCTTTTTCTATAAACAAATCGAGAACTACCTTGAATCATTCCTTGATTCAATAATTTTTTATAAGGTTCGTCAAAGCCAATATGTCCTAAATCGTACAAAGCCTTGGTCCACATTCTGCTATACAATAAATGACCTACGGCATGCTCTGTTCCACCAATATATAGATCTACCTGTCCCCAATAATCACTTGCTTTTCTATCACAAAAAGTTTGTTCATTTTTAGGGTCCATATACCTTAAGAAATACCAACTACTTCCTGCATAACCAGGCATGGTATTAGTTTCATAATGTTCCGCTTTCCAAGCATCTATATTAGCCAATGGTCCTTCCCCTTCTGGGCCAGGCCCGTAATTGTCTACATTAGGTAATAATAAAGGCAATTCGCTTTCTGATAATGGATATGCCACCCCATTAATCCATTTAATAGGAAAAGGTTCGCCCCAATATCTTTGTCTACTAAATGCGGCATCGCGCATCTTGTAATTGACTTTTCTCTTACCAATACCCATTGCCTCAATTCGATCATTCACTATAGCAATAGCCTCTTTTTGTACTATACCATTTAAAAAATCGCTATTAGTTAATTTGGCTTCTTTGGTTGGGTTGGCTTCCTCGCCATTGAAAGCTTCACCAATAATATTAGTTATAGGAATATTAAAATGCTTTGCAAATTTAAAGTCTCTGTCATCTCCGCATGGAACTGCCATTATAGCTCCTGTACCATATCCAGCTAAAACATATTCAGAAATCCAAACAGGGATTGCTTGTTGATTAAATGGATTAATAACATATGCACCTGTAAAACATCCTGTAATTTTCTTCTCCGCAATACGCTCTCTCTCACTTCTGCTTTTTACATAAGCAATATAATTAGCCACCTCTGTTTGATGTGATACTGGTGTAATTGTTTCAATCAATTCATGTTCAGGAGCTACTACCATAAAATCTACACCAAATACTGTATCTGGTCTAGTGGTATACACTTTTAAACTATGTTCCCCACCTTGTACTTTAAAATCAATTTCTGCACCATAGCTTTTACCAATCCAGTTAGATTGCATTTCTTTCATTGCATCACTAAACTGAATAGTGTCTAATCCAGTTAACAATCTATCTGCATATTCTGTAATTCTTAAATACCATTGACGCAATTTCTTTTTTTCTACAGGGTGTCCACCTCTTTCACTATAACCATTGATCACTTCATCATTCGCCAACACAGTACCTAATGCTTCACACCAATTCACTTCTCCATATCCACAAAAAGCCAAACGATATTGCATTAAAATATCCTGTTGTTCTTTTTCACACATTGCCTTCCATGCTGCAGCATCAAAATGCAATTTTGCATTGCCAGGACATTCCTTTGTTGCATTCCCTTCTTTTTCAAATTGAGCAATTAAAGTACTTATTGGTTGCGCTTTTTGAGCTGCACGATCATAATATGCATTGAATAACTGTAAGAAAATCCATTGAGTCCACTTATAATACTTAGGGTCTGAGGTACGCACTTCACGATCCCAATCATAACAAAAACCGATATTATCTAATTGCTTTCTGAAATTATCAATATTATCATGGGTGCTTTTAGCTGGATGCACGCCATGTTCAATGGCATATTGTTCTGCAGGTAAACCAAATGCATCATAGCCCATAGGGTGTAATACATTAAAACCTTTTAATCTTTTGTATCTACTATAAATATCCGAAGCGATATAACCTAAAGGATGACCCACATGCAAGCCTGCTCCACTTGGATAAGGAAACATATCCAAAACATAACATTTTGGCTTATTAGATTCATTCAAAACCTGATAAGCTTTTTGTGCTTTCCACTGATCCTGCCATTTTTTTTCAATAGCCCTAAATTGATACTCCATCTCTTAAATTATCTTAAAAATTCTATAAAAACTCGGAAAATTATAACCAAAATGGGGATACCCCTAATTTTGACTCAATTTTGGCTAATTCAGCCTTTGCAAATGTAAGTCATTAGCGTTCAAAACCCTACATTTGCAATAGCGAACCAGTAAAATTTTAATACTATGGCAGGAACCAACTCTGCATCTTTAAAACGCAGTAAACCCAACTATATCTATAGCATTATAGGGGTGGCGATTGTACTGTTTATTATGGGCATTATGGGATGGTTATTTTTAAACCTACGCACCATTGGAGATAATTTCAAAGAAGACATTAGAATAAGCGTTTATTTGAAGAGTACCGACAAAAACACCATTGGTAAATTACAAGGATTCATCGCTGGTCAACCCTATGCAAAAAATGTAGAGTATGTTGACAAAGAAAAAGCAAAAGCTATTTGGAATGCAGAAAATAGCGAAGACTGGGCAAAGATTTTAGACGTCAATCCACTACCAGAAAGTGTGGACTTTTTTGCAAAAGCGGATTATGTTAATCCAGATAGTTTAAATAAGATTACTGCTGATATTGCTGCTAATTTCAAAAACGATGTAGCAGACATTCAATATCCAAAAAGTTTGGTTTCAAGCTTGAACGAAAGAGCTGCTAAAGTGGGGATTATCTTTTTAGTAATGTCTATTATTTTATGTGTCATTGTTATTGTTAGTATTGATAACACCATTCGATTAGCCATGTTTAGCAATCGATTCTTAATTAAGACTATGCAAATGGTAGGTGCAACAAGAAGCTTTATTTCAAAGCCATTGGTTATTCGTGCATTAATTAATGGACTAATAAGCGCTGGAATTGCTTTGGTCGTTTTATTTGGATTAATTCAATGGACAGCAGCACAATTTCCACAAATACAAACCTTGCAAGGAATGGGCAATAATTTAATTTTATTTTTTGGATTAATGAATTTGCTTTTTGGATTATAGTCACTAAGTATCTAGCTAGATATCCGGTGTTGATTATCTGGCAAACAAAGCTTAGTTACCAAATAAT
>JALRFB010000089.1 GCA_023256555.1 Sediminibacterium sp.
TCCTGTGGGACATATTGCCATTGCGATTAATTCTTTAGAAAAAGGATTAGGAAAATTGATCTTGAATGAAACAAAAATTCAAGAAGATTTAGAGAATAACTGGGCGGTGGTTGCTGAAGCCATTCAAACCATTCTTCGCAGAGAGAAATACCCTAACCCATATGAAGCATTGAAAGATTTAACCCGAGGTAATAGTAAAATTGACAAGAAATCAATGCACAAATTCATTGATGGATTAAAAGTATCTGCTACTTTGAAAACAGCACTGAAGAAAATTACTCCTCAAAATTATACTGGTATAACCGCAGACTATTAATCGTCTAAAGGTTCCACTTCTTGAGTGTCATCTGATTTTTTAGATGGCACTTTCTTTTTATAGGGTTCTTTCTTATTCAATAAAGTATGAATAGGACTCATCCCCTGTTTTTGAATAGCCATGGATAAAACCTCAGCGGTCGCTTGCGCATCACCCCATGCCCTATGTCTTCCTTCAATGCGAATTCCCAGGTCTCTGGTCAATGATCCTAAGCCGTATTTAGCAAGTCCTGGAAATACTTTTCTACTCAATTTAATTGTACATAATTTAGGAGCACTCCATTTGTAACCTGCTCTATCCATATGATAATGCACAAAGGAATAGTCAAAGCTCACATTGTGTGCTACAAATATTCTACCATTGAGTAAATTAAAAATCTGAGGTGCTACATCCTCAAATAAAGGGGCTGTTGCGACCATTGCATCGCTAATCCCCGTCATACCTACTATGAATGGGGGTATCTTTTGCAATGGATTCACCAAAGTGCTGAATTTGCCCGTTACTTCAACACCATTGTGAATGACAATAGCAATCTCTGTAATGCCATGGGTACTTGGCAGCCCTCCAGTGGTTTCTATATCTACAATGGCAAATTCCATAGGGTCCAAGATCGCATTTTTTAGTCAAAAATAGCTTGTAGCTTTTCCTTATTTTTGCAACTAATTATAGGTAAAGCAATTAAGCATGGAATGGAGTAAAAATTTTAACCCCGCAGAAGTAGACAGCAAATGGTATCAACATTGGGTGGATAGAGGATATTTCCACAGTGAACCCAATGACAAACCTGCTTATACAGTGGTCATTCCTCCTCCCAATGTAACGGGGGTATTGCATATGGGGCATTGCTTAAACAATACTATACAAGATATATTGGTTCGTCGTGCTCGTATGCAAGGGATGAATCCATGTTGGGTTCCAGGAACAGATCATGCTTCCATCGCTACTGAAGCAAAAGTAGTTGCCATGCTAAGAGAAAGAGGCATTGCAAAATCTTCTTTAACAAGGGATGAATTTTTAGGATATGCTTGGGAGTGGAAAGAAAAATATGGTGGCATCATTTTACAGCAATTAAAAAAAATGGGTTGTAGCTTGGATTGGGAAAGAACTTCTTTCACCATGGATCCTGCCTATTATGAATCGGTAATTAATGTATTTGTTGATCTATACGAGAAAGGTAAAATATATCGTGGCAAAAGAATGATCAACTGGGATGTACGTGCCAAGACTGCTTTAAGTGATGAAGAAGTGATTCACAAAGAAGTAAATGGCAAAATGTATCATATCAGATACAAATTAGACATCCCTGGAGAAGAATATATCACAATTGCAACAGTAAGACCTGAAACCATTTTTGGAGATACTGCTATTTGCGTTCACCCTAAGGATGATCGATATAAACATTTAGTGGGCAAATTCGCTTTTGTACCAATGATCAATCGTCGTATTCCTATTATTGCGGACGATTATATAGATATTGAATTTGGAACGGGTGCATTAAAAGTAACTCCTGCACATGATGTCAATGACTTTAACTTAGGTCAAAAACATGGCCTAGAAGTGATTGAAACTTTGAATGAAGATGGCACTATGAATGAAGCTGCTCCAATGTATATTGGAAAAGACAGAATTGAAGTTAGAAAGATTATTGCAGGAGATTTAGAAGCTAGTGGTAATCTAGTAAAATTAGAAGACTACGTTAACCAAGTTGGTTTTAGTGAAAGAACAGATGCTGTTGTTGAACCAAGATTGAGTTTACAATGGTGGGTGGATATGAAAAAATTAGCTGCTCCAGCATTAGAAGCAGTGATGAGTGATGAAATTCAATTTCATCCTGCTAAATTCAAAAATGTATACCGTCATTGGATGGAAGGCATCAAGGATTGGTGTATAAGTAGACAATTATGGTGGGGTCATCGAATTCCAGCATGGTATGACGAAGAAGGAAATGTTTATGTAGCAAAGAATGAAGAAGATGTTAGAGCAAAATTCCCTGAAACCAAAGGAAAAACTTTGACACAGGATGCTGACTGTTTAGATACTTGGTTTAGTAGTTGGTTATGGCCAATTGAAGTCTTCAAAGGCATGTCTAAACCAAATAATGCAGAAATAAATTATTACTACCCTACTAGTACATTAGTGACTGCTCCAGAAATTATTTTCTTCTGGGTAGCAAGGATGATTATGGCTGGTGAAGAGTATATGGGTAAGATTCCATTTAAAGATGTTTATTTCACAGGTATCGTAAGAGACAAACAAGGAAGAAAAATGAGTAAGAGTTTGGGGAACTCTCCAGACCTACTTGGATTAATTGATCAATATGGCGCAGACGCTGTACGTTTTGGCATCATGATTGCCTCTCCGGCTGGTAACGATTTATTATTTGATGAATCTACTTTAGAGCAAGGTAGAAATTTCAACAGTAAATTATGGAATGCTGCCAAGTTGTTAAAAATGTGGGAGCCTCGCATTAGCAATGAAGGCAAAGTGCCAGAAGATGCTGCTTTTGCGATGGATTGGTTCCAAGCTAAACTAAGTGCTACTCAGATTGAAGTAGATAGCATGTTAAAAGAGTTTAGATTAAGTGAAGCTTTAAAAACTATTTACGGATTGATCTGGGATGATTATTGTAGCTGGTATTTAGAATGGATTAAGCCAGGTTTCGAACAAGCAATACATGCGGATGTCTATAATCAAAGTATTGATTTTTATGATACCCTATTGCAATTATTACATCCATTCATGCCATTTATTACAGAAGAATTACATCATGCATTAAAAACACAAACAGAAGACTTATGTGTTAAAGAGTATGAAGCCATTGGCAAAGTGGACGAATCTGTTTTAAATGCAGGTGCACTTTTAAAGAATGTAATTTCTACTTTAAGAGATGCAAGAAATAAAAATCAGATAAAACCTAAGGACTTAATTGATTTGCATATCCAATCTGATAACAATTATACTTATAAAACCATTCAGAATATTTTAGCAAAACAAGTGAACGCCAAATCCATTTCATTCACTTCTAGTGCTGTTGGTTCGAGTATTGTAATCGCTTTAGAAAAAGATAAATTTTATATAGTTGCAGACCAAGCGATCAATACGGAGAGTTTGAAAGAAAATTTATTAAAAGATTTAGAACACCAAAAGGGATTCCTTGCTACAGTTGAAAAGAAATTAAGCAATGAGAAATTTGTTCAGAATGCTAAGCCAGAAATTAGCCATTGAACAAAAGAAAAAAGCAGATGCATTAGCTAGAATTCAAACGATCAAAGAAAGTTTAGCTCAATTATAATAATATTTCTAAATGAGTCTCCCAAAGGGGACTCATTTTAATTTTTGTTATGAATCAAATTACTATCAGACCAGCCAATTTAGAAGACCGTTCATTAATCAGATCCATCTCAGAAGGAACCTGGCCTTCTACCTATGGTCATATCATTTCTCAAGAGCAGATTGATTTTATGTTGGATTGGATGTATAGTGATACTTCTTTAGCAGAACAATTCGAGAAAGGCCATCAATTTTTTATAGCCAATTTAAATGGCAAGGATATTGGATTTTGCTCTGTGAGTGATGAGTCAGCTGATAAAAAAGAAAAGAATAAAAAAGCATACAAACTAAACAAGCTATACGTCTTGCCCGCTGCACATGGAACTGGAACTGGAAAAGCTTTATTGAATAAAGCCATTGAAACCGCAAAAGACAATAATGCCAACTCCCTATTCTTACAAGTCAATAAGCACAATAATGCTTATACTTTTTATTTAAAAAATGGTTTTGAAAAAGAATCCGAATTCAAATTTGATATTGGCAATGGGTTCTATATGGACGATTATGTTATGAGATTATCCTTTTAATCAAAGGATTATACCAAAGCATGTGTTTGCTTCACCACTCCCATTATAAATACACTTTGCACCTGCCCTATATTTTCTGCCTGACTTAATTTGTTTACGTGAAAATTGTAATAGCTATTCATATCTTCTGTTACAATCTTCATCATAAAATCAAATTCACCAGAAATACTATAACATTCTACAACTTCTGGAAGATCATTGATCAATTTAATAAAAGTAGACCCTGATTTTTTACTGTGTTGATTTAACGACACATAACAGATAACCATTAACCCTTTTTTAATTTTAGCTCCATCAATTAATGTGGCGTATTGTTTAATCACACCAGAAGCTTCCAATCTTTTTATTCTCTCATGCACCGGCGTGGTACTTAATTGAACCGACTCTGCAATCTCTTTTACAGAGATTCTAGCATTGTCTTGCAATAGTCTTAAAATGGCCAGATCTTTGGCATCTAGAGGTATGGTATTGTTTGCAATAGCCGAATCTTCTATTATAGTCTTATTTTTCATCTTTAAAAAGTATTAATATCAATAAAATTAACTAATTATAGATTATTTCACTATTTTTTAGATATATTTTATTATTTTATTCTATGAAACTACCTTTGTGCCTTAAATAAATACTATTATGGGCTTACAAAACATCGATTTTAGCTTACCATACAAGGTAGCAGATATCTCCCTTGCAGAATGGGGTCGTAAAGAAATTCGTTTA
>JALRFB010000008.1 GCA_023256555.1 Sediminibacterium sp.
GATGAACCTCTTTGAATGGAGGCGTACCAAAATAACTTGGCAGCAGTGGAGTGATGCACACGAAGAGTTGTTTATGAGAGAACTTAGAATATTCAATGGAGAAACACAAGCGGTTTATGATATTCCAAAAGGCTTATCAGCAGAAATACCCATGTCAGATTTAATTGGCTTATTAAAGAAAGAGTTATCTAAGAATGGTAAACCATTCGCATCCACTTGGAACGCATTAGCTAAAGAGAAAGATGGCTGGAAGAATCCGCAACATCCTGTTTGACCTCCATAAGGGAAGTTTAAGGCGTCACCTGAGTTAGCGTTTGCAGCACCAGTACCATCATTTACAGTCATCTGAACTGAGAATACGTGTTCAGCACTGTTCTTTTTAGGAATATCAAATACATCACCAAATTTCGCTACTAAATCGTATTTAACACCCAAAGATGTTTTACCATTAGCAATGATTGCAGTGAATAAAGCTCTAGCTTCAGAGAATTTTTTCTCAAACATATAAACTTTAGCTAAGTATGCAGCAGCAGCCCATTTGTTAGCACGACCTACAGAAGACATTGTCTCAGGTAAGTTAGCATATGCATAAGCGAAGTCAGCTTCAATTTTAGCCAATGCTGGACCATTAGGTACTAAGTAGTTACCAGCAGCATATGTGATAGATTCATCGATATATGGAATATTACCGAAGTTTTTAGCTAATTCAAAATGGTAGTGACCACGTAAGAATCTAGCTTCAGCAGTAATACGAGTAACATCAGCAGCAGAAATATCTTTTGCTAATTTTAAAACTCTCAAAGCTTCGTTTGAACGTTGAACGCCATCGAAACGTTGTTGCCATAATTGATCTAAGTATGAGTTAGAAGGTGTAGCATTCCATCTTTCGATTGGAGTGATCAAGTTTTGGTCACCTGGGTCAGAACCTTTGTGAGCGTCACCACCCGCAACTGAACCATATACCCAGTTACTAGATGAAGTTGCCCAAGGACCGTTACCAGTACCTGCAGAGCTACCCTCACCATCTAATAATGAATAAGCACCTACTAATAGGGCTTCAACACCTACTTTGTTAGCCAACACGTCCTGGCTTAAGGCGCCAGCCGCTGGTACTTCCAAGTAAGATTTATTACAAGCATATAAAATCACCAGAGAAGAAAGCGCCACTGGGATTATATGTTTAAAATTATATTTTTTCATAGTGTAATTAGTTTTCAATTAAATAATTTAGAAAGTAAGGCTTACCCCAACATTGATTTGTCTTGATGGAGGATAAACACCATAATCAACACCAAATGATACAGAACTACCAGCTACTTCTGGATCTAAACCAGAGTACTTAGTGAACGTAAATAAGTTCGCACCTTGTAAATAGATACGAGCCTTATCAATTCCGTAACGCTTTAAAGTTGCAGGATCAATTGTGTAACCAATACTTAATTGTTTAACTCTTACATAAGAACCATCTTCCATATAGAAATCATTGATCACACCGTTAGTGCTGAACCAAGAATCGTTTTCTGCGATTGGGTATTTAGCATTAGGGTTTACAGCAGTCCACTCAGCTCTTGGCTTAGATCTGTCTGCAGGTAACCATGATTGAGTTAATACAGGGATGCTCTTAGAGTTTTGGAATTGAGGTACGAAATCTTGGAAGTAACGAGTTTCATTCAATACATCATTACCGAATGAACCATAAATTACTGCAGATACATCAAACTTCTTGTAAGTTAATCCTAAGTTTAAACCGATTGTGAAATCAGGATTTGGATTACCAAAGAAAGTTCTATCAGCATCTGTGATTTTACCATCTTTATTTACGTCAACATATTTGAAACGACCTGGAGCAGCGTCTTGCTCTTTAGCCCAACCAGCTACATCAGCAGCATCTTTGAAGATACCAGCAATTTTGTAACCGAAGAAAGAACCTACTGGATGTCCAATTGCGTTTCTAACTTGATTACCTGTATTGTGCGTACCAGCAGCTTCGAAGAAACCAGCAGCACCAGGGATATTAACGATAGTAGATTTGTAAGCACCGATATTAGCACCGATAGTGTAGCTTACATCGTTGTTAATTTTTCCACGATAGTTCAAACCTAAGTCGATACCAGTGTTTTTCATGTCACCGATGTTCACCTGAGGTAATTGAGAACCCACACCTACTACAGCAGGAGCTTGGTCTTGGAACAATAAACCATCGATAGATTTTTCATACCAGTCAAAAGAGATGTCTAACTTGTTATTTAAAACAGTCGCATCAAAACCGATATCTAAGATTCTATCTCTTTCCCATCCAGTATTTGTATTACCTAAGTTAGTAGCATAGAAGCCCATCACTGTAGAGTTACTTGTACCGAATAAGTCATAGTAAGAAGATCCACCAGATCCACCATATACTGTATATTGGTTCAATGCACTTACGTTAGAGATAGATCCTAAGATACCATAGCTACCACGTAATTTTAAAGAATTGATACCTTTAACATTTTTGAAGAAATCTTCTTGAGAGATCATCCAACCAGCAGAAGCTGACCAGAAATTACCATAACGCTTATTTGGACCAAATACAGAGCTACCATCACGACGACCATTCAAGCCAATTAAATATTTGTCTTTATAAGCGTAGTCGATCTTAGCTAATATAGAAGTACCAGTTTGCTTATAGAAGTTAGAATAGTTGTTTTGACCAATTGGAGAACCAGTATTCAAGCTCAAGTAATCAGTGTTATCAGAGAAATAGTTTACTCTAGAACCACCTACTTGACGACCAGAAACTTTTAACATCTCATAACCAGCCATTAATTTTAAACTGTGGTTTTCTTTGAACACATTAGAGTAGTTCAAAGTGTTAGTCCAGTTATAGTTATTGTTGTAACCACCATATTCACCGTATCCGTTAGAAGAACCATTTTCAGCATTCTCATAAGAACGATAGTTATGATAGAAACCATAATAGTTATCGATACGACCACCAAATACAGTTTTTGCAGTAAAGTGTTTAGCAAAATCAACTTCTGCATACACATTACCTTGAACTTGCCAGTTATGGTTTTTGTTATCTTTAGCACGCATACGATTTGCATACGGGTTAGAAGAGTTACCTAACTGAGATCCAGCTGTACCACCAAAACCACCACCTGCATCTAATACAGGGATAATTGGTTGCTCCCAAGCTGTGTTATTGATATCGTTACCTTCTTGGTTATTACCAATTCTTGGATTGTCTTTGTAGAAAACAGTCATGTTTTCACCAATACGAATATTGTTTTTGATATTCCAAGATGTATTTACTCTAGCAGTATAACGCTTTAAGTAAGTATTTAACAAAGTACCTTGTTGATCTAAATAGTTTAAAGAATATAAATAAGTAGATTTTTCAGCAGCACCAGATGCAGTGATTGTATGACTTTGCATTGGAGCATTACTCATTAATACATTCCACCAATCAGTACCAGTTTTGTTAGCTGGAACGATCAAGAAGATATCACCTTTAGAATAGTCATTGTTATATTTAGTTAAATCCACAGGTCCAGTATAACCAGACTTAGAACCATACTTAATATAATCAGGAATTACTGGAGAAGTACCAGTACCATATTGGCCTGATGTTACTACACCATTTTTATCTTGTTGAGAGTTTTTAGCCGCTAACCAGAATAAGTCTGCCATACCTTTAGTATCTAACTTATTCCAAACGTTACCAGTTCTTGGCATTTGAACACCATAGTAAGACTCGTAAGTGATAGATGGTTTACCTCTACCTTTTCTTGTAGTCACAATGATAACACCCGCAGAACCTCTAGCACCGTAGATAGCCGCTTGACCATCTTTCAATACTTGAACTGATTCAATATCACTTGCAGATAAATCACGGAACAAGCTCAAGTCACCAGGAGCTGATTGAACTCCATCCACGATTACTAATGGAGTTGAGTTACCGAAAGAAGTGATACCACGTACAAACACGTTAGAAGGTTCACCTGGGCTACCAGAACCAATGATTGTTACACCAGATGCTTGACCTTGTAACATTTGTTCTGCAGTACCAGAAGGAACTGACTTCATGTCTTTTACGTTAACAACAGAAACCGCACCAGTGATTTCTTTTCTCTTTTGTGCAGTGTAACCTGTTACAACGATCTCAGATAACTGAGATGATTCTTCAGCAAGAGCAACTCTAACTGTGTTTTGAGATCCAGCAACGGCAACTGATTTATCAGAGAAGCCAACTGACTTAACTGATAAAGTAACATTACCTGTAGCATTTACTGCAAATGAACCATCGTCTCCAGAAAGTGCAGAGACTTTTTGTCCATTCACAGAAATTGTAGCACCAGCAACGGCTTTACCGTCTTTAGCTGAAACTACTTGTCCTTTAATTGTTCTTGTTTGTGCGTTAGCAACAAGACCCAATAACAGCAAAGGAACCGTAATTAAACGTAGGAATTTTCGCATAGTGTTCGGGTTTGATTTTTAAATTTTAATACAATCGTGTACCAATAATATAACAGATTATTAACTTTTGCAAACCTTTGCATAAGTTTTTTTAAAAAATATCAAACGTTTGTGTAATAATTACACTAATGAAAATTAGTTATTGTGTAATACGTACACATAAATTGTAGAATCAATTCAAAAGAAAGGTAAAACAAAGCCCCTACTTTTGATAAAGTAATGATTCTGAACGAAAACGATATTAATCAACAATGGCATATGCATCTTTTAGGTGATCATGCAATTGTTTTTTCGTTAAAAGAAAAAATGGATTTAAAAATAAATATGGAAGTGCATGCATTGAATCAATTTATTCAAAGCAAAAATATTAATGCATTCAAAGATTTTATTCCTGCCTATTATACATTGACTATAGTATATGATATTATTGAATTACAAAAATTATTACATAATAAAAAGATTGTAAGCTTAAATGAATTTGTACAAGCGCTAATAAAAGAATTCATTCAATTCAAAAAAGAAAATACATCATTTGAATTAGCAACAAAAAATATAAAAGTCCCCGTATGTTATGATGCAAATTTGGGAATTGATTTAGAAAAAATAGCCAAAGAAAAAAATACAACAATAGAAGATATTATTCAAATTCATTGCGCAAGAAAATACCGTGTATTTTGTTTGGGATTTATGCCTGGGTTTGCATACATGGGTGAAGTTGATAAAAAAATTCAAGTGGGAAGACATCTAAAACCAAGACCACTTGTGCATGCTGGAAGTGTTGGTATT
Organism: Sediminibacterium sp.; assembly: GCA_023256555.1. GTDB lineage: Bacteria > Bacteroidota > Bacteroidia > Chitinophagales > Chitinophagaceae > Sediminibacterium. The sequence goes on from JALRFB010000008.1 coordinate 5,245, forward strand.
GCTGGTGCTCAGACGGGTATTTATCCAAAAGATGCTCCTGGTGGATGGCAAATAATAGGTAGAACGCCGATGAATATATTTGATCCAATTAATTTAGCATTGTTTGCTCCTGGAGATATGGTTTCATTTTATGCTATTACATTAGCAGAATTTAATTCAATGAAAAAAATGTAATGCATGAAAATGAATATTATTAAAAAAGGAATTGCAGATAGTTTACAAAATGTAGGACATTATGGACATCAACATATAGGTGTTCAAGTAGGTGGTTATATGGATTTTTTATCAGCACAACTAGCAAATAAAATTCTCGGAAATGATCTACATCAAAATGTATATGAATTACATTTTCCGGCAAGTCATTTTGAATTTGAAGAGAATGGATTCATTGCAATCACTGGTGCTAATTTTATTCCGGTGATCAATGAAAAAAGTATTTCAATGCATAAGGTTGTTACAATAAAAAAAGGAGATATTTTACAATTTATGCAACCCATTCAAGGTAGAATTGCATATATGGCTATGTCCACCAATACAGAAAAAATAAGTGTCATAGAAACAAGCTTCGTAGAGGATATAAACAACTATCTATTTACTCCTGCCCCAATTCGTTTTATCCCTGGTCCGGCTTGGAATGATTTGGAACCATTATCTATTCAAACATTGCTTCATCAGACATTTCAAACCACTTTACAATCTAATAGAATGGGCTTTCAATTAGAGGGACCTACCCTTTCCACCATTGAAAAAAAGTCTTATTTATCCTCAGGGGTCACCAGAGGTACTATGCAATTACTACCCAATGGTCAAATCATTATTTTAATGGCAGACCATCAAACCATTGGGGGCTATCCTAATCTAGGTCAAATAATTTTGGTAGATTTACCTAGGCTAGCACAAATGGTGCATCAAACACCTATTCATTTTAGATTATGTAATGTATCTACTGCACATGAACAATACCAATTCATACAAACACCATTTACAAATTGATCTGAATTGTGATATGGGCGAAGGCATGAACAATGAATTGGAAATAATGCCTTATATCAGCAGTGCGAATATAGCTTGTGGTTTTCATGCCGGCAATGAATACACTATTAAAAAAACAATTGAAATAGCTTTAGAACATCATGTAGCTATTGGCGCACATCCAGGATATGATGATCCTGAAAATTTTGGTAGAATTTCACAATCTATTTCTGTTTTAGATTTAGCCGAATTAATCAATGAACAAATTTATATATTCGAAAAAATTGCCACTCCAATGGGTGCTACAATTCATCATGTAAAATTGCATGGAGCATTGTACAATGATTGTGCAAAAGATACCACACTGAGTAAAATATTTGTTCAAACTATTCAAGCAATTTATCCTGATATATATGTTTATGGATTAAGTGAAAGTCATACAATTCAACAGGCAATTATTTTGGGGCAGCCCTATATGCAAGAAGTATTCGCAGACAGAACTTATCAAAAAGATGGAAGTTTAACTCCAAGACATATGCAATATGCATTGATTGATAAAATTGAAGATGCATGCAATCAAGCACTTGACTTGGTATTGTATAAAAAAGTAAGAACAGTTCAAGATCAAATAATAAAATTACCAGCCGATACTATTTGTATTCATGGAGATGGATACCATGCAGTTGAAATGGCTAAAGCAATTTATTCTACACTAAAAGAAAATTCCGTTGAAATCAAATATCCCCAGTAAAAATAATATTGGTATAAGTATAGGTGCTGCATTCTTAATGGCCAATTCTTCTATCGGACCAGGTTTTTTAACACAAACTTCTTTTTATACAGAACAACTTTTAACAAGCTTTGGATTTGTAATTATCATTTCTATCATTTTAGATTTTGGTGCACAAGTAAATATTTGGAGAGCCATTACTTTAAGTGGTTTGCGCGCGCAAGAAATTGCGAATCAACTATTACCAGGCTTAGGTAGTTTCTTAAGCATCTTGGTGGTTTTAGGAGGATTTGCATTTAATATAGGTAATATTGCAGGTTGTGGTTTAGCGTTAAATATTCTAACAGGAATATCATTTGCAAAGGGGGCTATCATTAGTGGCATTGTTGCTATTGTAATCTTTTGGTTACAAGAAGTAGGTAAAATGTTAGACCAATTGACTAAGTTTTTAGGCATTTTCAAAATTGGATTAACACTCTTAATTGTATATGCCGCTCACCCTCCTATTTTAGAAGCAGTGCATCATAGTTTTATTCCAGAAAAAATTTCTTGGATTGCTATTGTCACCATTGTAGGGGGAACTGTTGGGGGATATATTACTTTTTCAGGTGCACATAGGTTAATTGATGCTGGCATCACTGGACCTGATCAAATTGGTTTTGTAACAAAGAGTGCAAGCAGAGGTATTTTGATATCTTCTTTAATGCGTTTTATTTTATTTCTTGCTGCAGTAGGTGTAGTAACAAAGGGCATTAAATTAGATACCAATAATCCAGCAGCAACAGTGTTTGCAACGGCAGGCGGTAGATGGGGCTTATTTATTTTTGGTATGGTATTATGGAGCGCAGCAATTAGTTCTGTAGTAGGTGCATCTTATACCTCTTATACATTTATAAAGCATTTGAAAAATAAATGGATTCAACAAGAACCTTTAATGATTAGCATTTTTATTGTTGCCTCTACTTGCATTTTTGTAGCAATAGGAAAACCTAAAGATTTGTTGTTGATGGCAGGATTAGTAAATGGATTTATACTCCCTATTGCATTAGCTGTAATGTTAATTGCAAGCAGAAGATTACCCGTATTAAAACAATTCAAATATCCATTATGGATGGAAATGGCCGGTTGGTTAGTTGTTCTTTTAATGGGAGGAATGAGTGTATTTGCACTCATTGATAAATTTGCTTAACTGTTTTATTTATCTACCGGTTCGTTATCTAGCATTTCTAATTTCTTCTCTTTAGGTTTGAACCCAAAATTATAACGGAAATTAATTCCATATCTTCTTGTATCATTTTCTCTATAACCATTGGATCTAATACTACCCTGATTTAAAACAAATGTATTTTTATTAGTAAAGAAAATATCATTTGCACTCAGAGTAACAGTCAATTTTTTATTTAAAAACTGTCTGTTTATGGTAGCATTTAATTGTCCGAAATTTTCTAATTCATAAAACTGTTGTTGGCCATTGGTTCTCCAAAAACCATTTATGGCGATAGTAGATCTTGTATCTAATTTTAAGGACTGAAAAGTAAAAAAAGTATAACTTCCTCTGTCAAAACTAAAAGGTTGATTTTCATAAAGGCCATTGTAGATATTTCTGCTATACTGTACACCAACTACTGCAAAAAATTTCTTTCCTGGAGGAATCACTCCTATGGCTCTAAAATAGATTTCTTTGTTTCGACCCAGATTGTCATAAGTTCTATAAGATAATTGCTTATCTATTGGAGAAGTATACACTACACTCGAGAAAATATCTTTGGTTTCATTAACACCATATGCAAAAATAGGTTTGTCATCCACGCTAATATTCGCTTCATAATTAGTAGTGAATTGTGGTTTCAACAAAGGATTACCTATTTCATAAGTATATGGATCAATATATCTTGCAAAAGGATTTAAAAAATCATAACTAGGCCTGCTTATGGTTTTTCTATAAACTAAATAGCCACGCATCTCATAGCCCATAATAGTAATAATCTTTCTACTTAAATATACATAAGGGAATGGGTCAATTCTGTTGACAGAAAAATTGGTATCCTTCGGAATATACTGACGACCCTCCATGATGGTTTGTTCCACCCTTGATCCTAATTTTAAAATAAAAGCACCCCATGTTTTAGAGGCCTGCAAGTAACCTGCATTCACTTGTTCCTTGAAACTATAATTACTTGTTCTAAATAAATCTGGTTGTGTAATACCTGCTATAGTCTTAGTGTATTTAGCATGATTATCAAATTGTAAAATAGAAGTTTTAATCCCAGTCTCCAAGGTAATTCCTTTCCATTTCTTTTTAAGATCAGTTTGTGCAATAAAACTAGTCTTATAATTTCCAAAATCTCCCGCTCCGCTAGAACCTAAATTGACACCTATTTGATTGGCATAATTTTGATGTGTAGCAGCTTCAGAATAATTCACTGAAATATCGGTAATCCACTCTCCACTTAATGTATCTAATTTATATTTAGATCTAAAAGATTGATTGATATTATAATTATTCCCCTTGTTATTGATATTAGACTCATTGAGTACTGGCATGCTATAAGAGAAATTATTAACTAATCCAGCATTATTCTTTGTTCGATTATCAAATACATTATTACTAATTCTGCCATCATAATTGAATTCCCATTTTTCTTTCCAATTTTTGCCTATTCCATAACCTACATAAAAAGAATTGCTAGGACTTTGTGTTCTAGCTTTTTGAATAATGACAGCATCATTACTCAAAAAACGATTGGTATTGTTAATACTATACCCATTGTTATTATTATATTGTGTGTTTAAATAGGCGTTGTATTTGTCGTTGGTATTATTCAAATTCACCCCTGCAAATTGATTACCATATTGCCCTTGATTCAATCCAGTATTTACCGAACCATTCAATCCAAGTTTCACTCCTTTCTTTAAAACAATATTCACCACACCCCCACCACCAGAAGCATCATATTTTGCAGAAGGGGTCCTGATTAATTCAATTTTTTGAATCACATTGGGTGGCAAGCTTTTTAATAAAGTAGATAAATCAGAAGGACTCATCTTTAAATCCCTTCCATTAATCTGTACGCCAGCTGGTGATAACCCATTCAAATAAATATTGCCATCAGAATCGATAAATACACCAGGCGTTTTTTCAATGGTTTCCATAGCATTGGTTGAACCTGCTGCTAATGGTTCGGGATCTACCACAGATTTATCATCTTCTTGTCTTACCAATGCTTTAGAAGAAGTCACCACTACTTGATTTAATTGTGTAGGATCTTCTAGAAGTTTTAAAATAACAACAGTATTGTTTTCTAATGCAATGGTCTTATTATATTTTTTATACCCTAATGCTGTTACTTGAATGGCATAATTTTTATTGGGTGAAATACTGGCACTGGCAATACCATTAGAATCTGCAACAAGACTAAATTGCTTTGTTGAATCTAGCACAGATTTGATTTTAATGTTGGCAAATGGGATGCTATTGTTTTTAACATCCATTACCTTAAAAGAATAACTCTTGGACTGAGTAAATCCAAGAGTTATTATAAATAGACTAAATAGACTGAATAATAATTTTTTCAAACCTTTCTAAATTTCACCTTTGCCGTCTAACCATAGTTTCACTGCTTCTGTAGTGACAGATTTCGGACGCTCTAATGGGAAACCTAATGCCCTATCCCATGTTAAACTTGCTAATACACCCAAGGCACGACTAACTGCAAATAAAACAGTGTAGAATTCATATTCCACTATACCATAGTGGACTAATAAAGCACCGCTGTGTGCATCCACATTGGGCCAAGGATTTTTCACTTTACCCAAGGATTCTAAAATTGGTGGCACTGTTTCATAAATTTTCCAAACAGTATTCACTAATTTATCATCAGGCAAATGTTTTTTACCAAATGCCATTTGAGCAGTAAAACGAGGATCGGTTTTTCTTAAAACTGCATGACCATAACCTGGAACTACTTTTCCTGAAGCTAATGTTTGTTGCACGTAGGCAGATATTTGTTCAGTGGATGGCGCATCGGTACCGATACTTTCTTGCATTTCAAATATCCATTTAATCACTTCTTGATTAGCCAATCCATGTAATGGCCCCGCTAATCCATTCATACCTGCTGCATAGCTTAAATAAGGATCACTTAAGGCAGAACCTACTAAATGTGTAGTATGCGCTGAAACATTTCCACCTTCATGATCAGCATGAATTGTCATATACAAGCGCATTAATTCTTTTGTGCTCTCATCTTCAAATCCCATCATGTATGCTAAATTACCCGCCCAATCTAATAATCCATTTGGATGAATATGTTCGTTGTTCTTATATTTTCTTCTATAGATATATGCTGCAATTCTTGGCAATCTTGCGATCAAGTCCATTGAATCGTCATAGGTAAATTGCCAATAATCTTTTTTATTCATCCCTTTAGCATATTCCCCGGAGAATTTGCTTTCAGTTTGTAACGCCATCACACCAGCAACAAACATAGTCATTGGGTGTGTATTTAAAGGCAATGCATCAATTACGTCAAATACATGTGAAGGTACATGACTTCTTCTTTGCCAATTGCTTGTAATTTCTTTTACATCTTCTTCTGTTGGAATTTCTCCCACCATCATCAAATAAAATAAACCTTCTGGAAGTGGTTCATCGCCGCCTTTTGCTTTAGGTAATTTTGCTTGTAATTCTGGAATGGAATAACCTCTGAAACGAATTCCTTCTTGCGCATCTAACAAACTTGTTTCAGTCACTAAACCAGTAATACCGCGCATACCTTGATAGACTTGTGCAAGTGTTACTTCACCAATTTTCTTTTCTCCATGTTGTTTGATAAGTTCTTTGATTTCAGCAGCTGCAGCAGTTGCTTTTACACTGAAGAGGTCTTTGATTGCTTCCATAAAAAAAGTATATAAATTAGAAACCTTTTAATTTGGGGGCAAAGTTAGTTAAGAATACTTTATTTAGGCGCTTTTTTGTACAAATAATATACCACCCATATAAATATCATATTGGGTATCCAAGCAGCCAATAATGGTGGTAAATTTCCCTTTGTCGAAAATATAGTAGAGAACCGATCAGTTAATATAAAAACAGCTGCAATTACAAAGCCCAATGCTAAGTGAGAACCACTACCACCCCTTACTTTCCTACCTGCAATAATGGCTCCAATAAGGGTCAATAAAAGCACAGTTATAGGCGTTGCATCTCTTCTGTACCTTTCGATTTTTAATTCATTTAGACCTTCTGCACCTCGTAAATTGGCTAATTTGATTTGACGAATTAATTGAGGAGTGGTCAATTTGTCCTTGGTGTATTTATCTTTTTCTAAATCTGCAGGCTTAAAAGGGAATTTTTTGTCTAAAAAAGGATGGTAAGTCACCAATTCTTTATCATCTAATACTTTCCTTTCTACCACTTCTGTTAATTGCCATAATTTTTTAGCCGTATCCCATAAAATAGTTTCTGCTCTTAAATTGCTCACCACTTTATCGTTCTTGGTAGTAAAAGAAAAGAAATTGCCTCCCCTATTATTGGTGGTATCATACACATAAATTCCTGCATAGGTAAAAGAGTCAATTCTAAAATACAAATCAGATGATCCTCGTACTAATGCATCATAACTTGAATTTTTATCAATATAGGCAGCTTCAAAACTTCCTCTAATATTATTAGCTTGTGGAACAGTCCATTGATTCGCTATCCATAATACCAATGCCAAAAAACTACCTCCAATCCAATAGGGTCTTAACCATCTATTATAAGTTATCCCACTAGCTAAAATGGCTACAATCTCTGTTTGTCCTGCCATCTTGGATGTGAAAAATATAACTGAGATAAAAACAAATAAAGGGAATAACAATGCAATGATATGAGGAACAAACCCAATATAGTAATGGGTAATAATTTCGTTGGCACTTAATCCTGTTCTAACAAAATCATCTGTCTTCTCACTTAAATCAATCACCACTGCAATCACCGCAAAGAAAAAGATGGCATAAAAAAATACCGACAAAAACTTTTTTATAATATACCAATCTAATTTTTTCAATGCTTTTATTTTAGTTATAATCTTTGACTAATTTGTTGAATCATACTAGTCTTCCAACTGCTATAGTCGCCAGCAATTATATGTTCTCTCGCTTGA
>JALRFB010000090.1 GCA_023256555.1 Sediminibacterium sp.
CTTACTTCTACATTGTATATGAAGTATGGATGGGAGAAGTTAAGAAATTAGCAACAAGTGCTGGTTCAGCAGTTGCTTCTGCAAACGCAGCTTTAGGTTGGTTTGTATTAGTAGGTTGGGCAATTTATCCTTTAGGATACTTAATCGGAACAGCATCTGGTCAATGGTATGCAGGTTTTGCAAATATTGGCTTAGATATGAATATTGTTTACAATATTGGTGATGCTGTAAATAAAATAGGTTTTGGTTTAGTTATCTATGCATTGAGCAGAAAAGCTGCATAATCGTTCTTGGTTTGAGTAGGGCGAACATGATGTTCGCCCTATTTTTTATATTCTCAATATGCAATTACGTTTAAGAGTAATATTACTTCTTATTGGTTTCATACTAATTGGTATTCATTATTTTCATCCAATTAATTTTACTACACAAGTAAATTTACTTTTAGTAATTCTATTTACATTAGGCATTCCACATGGTGCTCTCGATTTTTTTATTGATAAAAAAATGGAACAGCAAGAAGGCATCAAGCATAGCTTGATTTTTTTTGGAAAATACTTTTCTAATATGGCTGCCTATGCCTTGATTTGGTATTATTTACCCACAGTTGCTATTATCATTTTTATAGGGCTAACAGCTTACCATTTTGGAGAAATTGATTGGATCGGTAAAGTAGAAAACAAAGTGCATCAATTGATGTATTTTTTATTAGGATTAAGTTGGATATTATTTTTATTAAGCAAAAATATTCATACTGCTATAGATATATTCATGTTGTTAGGACAATCTAAAATTGAAGCCAATAAATTTTATATCATTGCAAAAGAAATATTTCCCATTACACAGGCAAGTTTAATTATTATACATATCATCCTATTTTTTAATTGGAAATTCTTTTATACAAAACCAATTAATTTCTTTTATGCAGTTATTCAAATTGGATGTTTAAATATTATAAATTTAGCATTACCACTTTGGTTATGCTTTGCTTCTTATTTTGGAATATGGCATTCCATATTATCTTTTGATAAAATTCGCCAGGAGTTTAATTTACCAAATACAATTAAAGGATGGGGAAATATACTTGTAAAAGCGCTACCTTATTCGATATTGGCTTGGATGGGTATTGCAGTATTTATTAAATATGCATTAGATAAGATTGATATAACACATTTTCTTCCTTTATTATTTATAGGAATTGCTGTACTTGCGTTACCTCATTTACAAGTATTCACTAAAGTTAAATTAAAAGAAAGCACTACTTAAGTTCTCTTTCTTTTAATAATGTAAATAGTTTAAACGCTATTGATTGCTCAGTTATAGTTGGTAAAACATAGTCATCAATTTGTCTAACAGCCGTAATGCGTTTAGTTGAACTAGAAATAAATGCCTCATCTGCTGTTTTTAATTCTGCAATCGTAAAATCCCTTTCTTCAACTTTGATATTATTTTCTGTAGCAATTTTTAAAATGTTTTTTCTAGTAATACCTAATAACATTTTATTGCTAGCTGTGATAATGGTACCTTCTTTTACAATAAAGAAATTAGATCTTGGACATTCTCTAACAATACCTTCGCTATAATATAAAATATCATCAGCTCCTTGCTCTTTCATCCATGGCTGTAAATGTATTGCCATCAAATAATCTGTCGTTTTTACTCTAGCCAATTGTCTTTGATAGTCATAACTAGCCAATTTTATACCTTTTAAGTTCATTGTATCTGGAGGTGTAGGAATGGGCTGTTGAACAATCATTAAACTAGGCTCTACAATGGTATAACCATCTGGAGAATCTCCGCCACCAATTAATAACCTAATACCACTATAGCCTAGATTATTCATTTGAATTAGCTCATATACTTTTTTTAGAACTTCTTCTTTGGTTTCTTTCACTTGAAGACGCATTGCATTTGCTGAATTATAAAAACGCTCTAAATGATCTTCTAAAAACAATGGCTTATTATTGGCAACTCTTAAATAATCAAAAATACCATAGCCTCTTTGTACCAATAAATCTGTTACTAAAACTCCTGCTTTTTCGATTGGTACAATCTGTTTATTAATATAGCAATACAATGTGCTCATTCTTATTGAATTAAATGATATATAATGGTTATGTAAAAATAATAAATTAACTTAGGAAACTGATTCTTTATTCTGAACTAATATTAAACAAATGAAAAGAAGAACCTTTCTTGAAAACAGTGCAAAAGCCACATTAGCTGGATTGTTTTTAACAAAAGACAGTTATACTCCAAGTACTTTATACAATGATATTTGTGTGAACCTCTTTTCTTTGCCTAAAGTATTAGAGGCAGATTTTGCAGGTGGTTTAAATATGTTGGCTAAGATGGGCTATAAAGAAATTGAGATGTATGGACCTTATACTTTTAGTTCAGAAAAACAAAAAGCCAATTGGAAATCATTAGAACCTTTGGTAGGATTCAGTGGAAGTGGTTTTTTTGGAAAGTCTCTAAGTGAAACAAAAGCTATTTTAAAAGATACGGCATTGAAAGTGCCTTCTTTACATACAGATTTAGATACACTCTCCGAATTAATGGGTCCATTAGCTGATGCAGCTAACGAACTTGGATCAAAATATGTTGTATTACCAGCTATTCCAGAAGATAAAAGAAAAAATATTGACGATTACAAGAGAATGGCAGAACGTTTTAATAAAATTGGAGCTGAAGCAAAAGCTAATGGCATTCATTTTGCATACCATAATCATGGTTATGGATTAAGTAAGATGGAAGGAATACTTCCATTGGATATCATTTTACAACAAACCGATCCAAATTTGGTGTATTTAGAAATGGATTTATTCTGGACAACTGCGGGTGGAGCAGATCCAATTCAATTATTAAAAGCCAATAAGGGTAGATACAAATTAATGCATGTAAAAGACATGAAAAAGAAAGTACATTTTTCGGGAGATGGAGGTAACCCCAAACAATGGACAGAGTTATGGGGCGAAATGACTACTGCTGGCGATGGTGTATTAGATTTGAAAAATATTTTATCGGTGGCTAAAGAAAATGGATTAGCTCATTGTATTGTAGAACAAGATATTGTTGCGCACCCAGAAATTGCTTTAAAGAAAAGCTATGATTATTTGGCATCATTAAAAAAATAAGATGTCTTTATACGGCAATACATTACTAACTATTATTTTTATTGTTTGTGCTACACTCATTTGGGTATTTGGTATAAAATTATCAAAATCAATAGATCAGATTGTTAATCATTATGGTTGGGGTGAAGCTATTGGGGGAATTGTTTTTTTAGCGATTATCACCAATCTGCCTGAAATAGTTATTACAGCTGTTGCAGCATATAAACATGACTATGATATAGCAGTTAGCAATATTTTAGGAGGTATTGCTATTCAAACAGCGGTATTAGTCTTAATTGATATTTATGGAGTTGGTAGAAAAGCGCCATTAACTTTGAAAGGACATTCAAAAGTTTTATTGTTTGAAGGACTTACAGTCATTATTATATTAAGCTTAGTAATTGCAGGCAATAAATTTCCTACCTATCACTACCTTAGACATACTACTGCTTTTGAATGGTTGATTTTATTTAGTTGGGGAATATCCATTTGGGGAATAAAAAAATTATATACATTAAATGACATCAAGAAAGTATCTAAACACCCAGAATCAAATTTAATTTTAAAAAATAAAAATATTCAATCAGCCATTCTTATAACCATTATTGGAGCTATTATCACATTGATTGCTGGATATGGTTTAGAAGTAAGTGGAGAAATTTTAAGCAAGAGAATGGGAATGGATGGTATCGTATTTGGTGCAACTATATTAGCATTGTGTACAGCACTTCCTGAGATATCTACTGGTATTGCTTCTGCAAAAATCAGAGATTACCAAATGGCCGTGAGTGATATATTCGGCGGAAATGCTTTTTTGCCAGTTTTATTTTTAATGGCAGCATTAATTGGAGGTGAATCAATATTGCCGAATCTTAAAATTTCAGATATCTATTTAACTTCTGTAGGAATTTTATTGACCACAATTTATATGATTGGAATGCTCTTTCACTCTAAGAAACAATTCTTTAGAATGGGAATTGATTCCATTATTGTATTGATCTTGTATATCTTGAGTATTATTGGACTGGTGTATATTAATAACTAATATCATTAATCTCTAACCAGTAACCATCTGGATCTTGTAACCAAACTTGGTGTACGCCATCTATTCTTGTTGTAATCGCATTCTTTTTTCCGGCTACATCTTCAAATCCAATACCTGCTTGTTTTAATTTACCAATAAATTCGTTAAAATTAGATACTGAAAAACAAGTGTGTTGGTTTTTATAATAGTCCTTGAATTTGTCAGCCCCTAAAATAATATGCAATGAACTATAGGGTGATGTCTTCATCCAAATATGTGCATTATCATGAAATGGCTCTGGTATAGTATCTAAGCCAATAATATTATGATAAAAATCTCCTGACTTTTTTAAGTCAACTACATAAATGGCGGTATGATTTAAAACAGCTTTTGACTTAGCTTGTTTAGATGCAATATTTTGTGCAAATAGATTATTAACAACAAAGACTTGCATCAAAAGAATAGATCCAATAGTTATAGATTTTATAGACATACTATGTATATTTTTTACAATATACAATTTAGTCTTCAACTATTGATAATCACTTTCGTTAAAGTCGTCCTCTCCAAATCCCATATTGCCTAAATTCATAATACTTCGTTTATATATCTATCTAAGTACCATTTAGCTTTTTGTAAATCTTCGTTTAACTTTGTTTTGTCTTTTTTACCTGCTCTGCTT
>JALRFB010000091.1 GCA_023256555.1 Sediminibacterium sp.
ATACAATGCCTCTTTGTGCCATGCTCTCTCCGTCATATCTTGCTTCAGATCCATCACCTGCCACAAATCCACCTCCATAGAAATATACTAATACTGGAAGCTTTGCTTTGGTATTAGGTGTCCATACATTTAAGTATAAACAATCTTCACTCATGCCGTTGGATCTGAATCCCATGTCACCAAAAATAGGCGCTTGCATACCTCTAGGGCCAAATTGTTTGGTGGCTAAAACCCCTGTCCAGTTTTTTACAGGTTGTGGTGCTTTCCATCTGTTCTCGCCCACTGGTGGTGCTGCGAAAGGAATGCCTTTAAAAGCATAGACGCCCGATGTTTCATGGGTACCTTCTACTGTTCCGTTCTTTGTTTTTACTGTGGTGTTTTGTGCCATAAGATTGGTGGCGAAAATTAGAGTTGCGGCTAAAAGTTTAGTTTTCATAGAATAAGTTGGAATGGTTTGAATTCTTTATAAATAAACAGTAATTATTTTAAATAATTGTTGTTTTTCTTACATTTAAGTATATGAAAGTAAATCTATCCCTTTATTTTAGTAATACAGGAAGTAAAGCTAAAATTTTTATCCTTATTTGTTTATTAAATGTGCAACATTTATATGCTCAATCAATTGTTGAGAAAATAATTGATGAAGGTAACAATCGGTCTCAATTACAATCATTAGCACATGAATTGTTTGATGTTATTGGTCCAAGGTTAGTAGGTACACCACAAATGAAAAAAGCCAATGATTGGGCAGTTGAAAAATATGCTAATTGGGGTATTATTGCAAGAAATGAACAATGGGGTGTCTGGAAAGGATGGGAACGTGGAATAACGCATATTGACATGCTTTCTCCTAGAGTTAAAAGTTTAGAAGGCACCCAATTGTCTTGGAGTCCTTCTACAAAAGGGAAGAAAGTTAAAGCCGAAATTATAATTATTCCTGAATTGGCAGATTCTATTGCTTTTGAAAATTGGTTGCCAAATGTTAAGGGAAAATTTGTGATGATTTCAATGAATCAACCAACAGGAAGACCAGATGAAAACTGGCAACAATTTGCTACAAAAGCATCTTTCGAGCAACTAAAAAAAGACAGAACAGCGCAAATAGAAGCTTGGCGAAATCGTATTGCTAAAACAGGGTATTCTACAAAAATGCTTCCAATAATATTGGAGAAAGCAGGTGCTGTAGGTATTTTAACCAATAACTGGTCGAGTGGTTTTGGAGTGGATAAAATTTTCAATGCCTATACCACTAAAATTCCTACTGTTGATATTGCATTAGAAGATTATGGGACTTTGTATCGTTTAGTAACATCCGGTCAAAATCCCATTATTAGTATTCAGACTGATTCTAAAGACTTAGGAGTTGTGCCTTCTTTTAATACCATTGCCGAAATAAAAGGAAAAGAAAAGCCAGATGAATATGTAATGTTATCTGCACATTTTGATTCTTGGGATGGAGCTCAAGGTGCTACGGATAATGGAACAGGCACTTTAACAATGATTGAAGCAATGCGTATTTTAAAATTATTTTACTCTAATCCTAAACGAACAATTTTAGTTGGTCATTGGGGTAGTGAGGAACAAGGATTAAATGGTTCGAGAGCATTTGTAGAAGACCATCCTGAAATAGTCAATAAACTACAAGCATTATTTAATCAGGACAATGGAACAGGTAGAATTGTAAATATATCTGGTCAAGGATTTCAAAATGCTGGTGATTTTATAACTCGCTGGTTGGCAGCAGCACCAAGTTATATTAGAGATTCAATCAAAACCAATTTTCCAGGCATGCCTGGTGGAGGAGGCAGTGATCATGCATCCTTTATTGGTGTAGGTGCTCCTGGATTTTCATTGGGTGCTTTGAATTGGTCTTATTTCAATTACACATGGCATACAAATAGAGATACTTATGATAAAGTAGTTTTTGATGACTTAAAAAACAATGCCATTCTAACTGCTATCCTCGTGTATATGGCATGTGAAGACAATGAAACTTTTCCTAGAGATAAAGCATTAATAAGTAACGGTCAACCCATAAAATGGCCAACTCAAGTAAAAGCAATAAGAATGGGCCCTATTGCTCCAACCAATTAATAAAAGAGCATTGAGAATACTATTGTTGATTTTTGTATATGCACTATCTTTTGCTCATCTATTTGCACAAGATTCTAAAACCAATCTTATACTTTTAGGTACTGGGACTCCTTTTGCTGATCCAAAAAAGTCGGGCCCTTCCTTGGCAATAGTGGTCAATAACTATTCTTATATCGTTGATTGTGGTCCTGGTGTAGTAAGGAGAGCAGCACAAGCTAAAGAATTAGGTTTTCCTTCTCTAGAAGCGGCTCAACTTAAAACACTTTTTATTACACATTTACATTCGGATCATACCATTGGCCTTGCTGATATTATTTTATCACCTGCTGTCTTAGATCGTAATGCCCCAATTTCTATTTTTGGTCCTGTTGGTATTAAAGAGATGTCAGATAATATTATGCAAGCATATAAAGAAGATATCAATATTAGAATCAATGGTTTGGAGAAAGGAGATTCCATTGCATATCAAGTAGTATCAAATGAAATTCAAGAAGGAGAAATATACAAAGACAAAAATTTGACCGTCACTGCATTTAAAGTACAACATGGAAATTGGGAAAATGCATTTGGTTATGTTTTTCAAACAAAAGATAAAAAAATTGTAATCTCTGGTGATTGTACATTTAGTGAAAATTTAATTAAGTATGCAAAAGACTGTGACATATTAGTTCATGAAGTATACTCAGATTCGGGTTTGAAAAAAAGAACCAAAAGATGGCAAGAATATCATTCTAATTTTCATACTTCTACTTATCAGTTAGCAGAAATTGCTAATCAAGTTAAGCCCAAATTATTAGTGCTCACACATCAACTTACTTTTGGTAGTAGCTTGCAAAGTTTATTACAAGAGATTAAGTCAAAATATGCAGGACTGGTTATTAATGGAGAAGATTTAGCTATTTATTAGTGTTTGTTTTAGGTTTTTTCCCTATTTTGATATTGAAATAATAAATACTCATGTATGTCTATTTTATCAAATTACACAGATGGCTTTTTTAATGTAAGTGCTGCACATGGTTTTCTGCCAATTAAGGCTCCCATGGTTAAGTTGCCAAATTCTTACGCTGATTTACAAGCAGTTTTAGATCTTATGCCTGTCGTTTTAAATGAAAATGAATTTGGTTATTTAAATGAAGTGGATGGAATTGTCGCTCCTACTTTAGCAATTAAAAATCATGTAGATGAGATTGAAAAAGAGGAAAATATTTTTATTTTACAAGCGTTATTTAGATCGTATAGTTTTTTGTCCTCAGCTTATTTACTAGAACCCTCTTTTCAGCAATTTAGAAAAGACGGAAAGTATGGCAAAGCCAGAAATGTGTTGCCTGCGAATATTGCAATGCCTTTTTGTAAAGTAGCAGAAAAGTTAAAAGTATTTGCTTGGTTAGATTATCATTACGCATATTCATTAGGTAACTATCAAAAGTTGGATTCTAATGGGGATTTAAATTGGGAGAATATTACAATGTGTAATCGATTTTCTGGGCAGCCTGACGAAGTTGGCTTTATTATGCTCCATGTGGATATCAATAGGTTCTCGCCAAATTTAGTAGGCACTGTTATGCAAACCATCCAAGCATTGCATGGTGGGTCTAAAGATGTAGGGGATTTGTTGGAGAAGAATTGGCAAACCATGAAACAAATGAATGCAAGAAGAAAAGAAATGTGGAAAGCATCTAGATGGCAACGATATAATGATTTTAGAATTTTCATAATGGGTGTAAAAGGGAACACTGAATTATTTGGTGATGGAGTATTGTACGAAAATGTATGGGAGGAACCAAAAGCATTCAGAGGTCAAACTGGTGCGCAGGATGATATAATTCCCATGCAAGATATCTTTTCTGGGGTTATATTTTATTATCCCGAAAATGAGCTTACAAAATATTTACTCGATCTACGCTTGTATCGCCCTACATGTGTTCAAGATTTTTTCAAAGATTTAGAAAATTCTATGAAAACATTACATCCAAAAGGTTTGATGGGTAAATTGGTAGAAAATAAAGATGTAACAGGATTGTGTTATTTGTTGGGTATTTTAGAAGAGATTTATCATTTTAGAAATGGACATTGGCAATTTGTACAAAAGTATATTATGGCCAATACTAAATATGCAATGGCTACAGGTGGAACACCAATTACATCTTGGATACCCAATCAAATTTTATCTGTAATTCGTCAAATGGAAGATGTAGTTAAAGCAATTGATTCAATTGGATATTCTACACAATCGCAAGCATTAACCATTTATGAAAAAAATGTAAAGTTATTGCCTACTAAAAAAGGATTAATTGATGGCCAACTTGCTTTAATTCATGATAATAATTTTTCAGCAGAAGCAGTATTTGAATTAAATCAAAAATTTGGTTACGACGATACTAAGTCTTAGGTCTACATTATAAGGGAACCATTGGAATATCCCAAAGCCTTTCAAACAAACACTACGCATCCGGGACTGTCGGCTTCATTGCATTACGCCGACTTCCTGCTCCATTGGCCTTACCCAAAGCCTTTCAAACAAACACTTCGTGTTCGTTTGGCTTTTTTAACGCTCACCCGCTCAATCAAGCAAGCTTGTTTCGCGGCTTCGCATTAAAAAAGCCTCTCACAAAGTGAGAGGCTTTGTAGCCTCAATAGGAGCCAGTTTGGAGGAATTTGCTGGGGATGTTAGGGCGATTTTAGAAGCCAAACTTAAG
>JALRFB010000092.1 GCA_023256555.1 Sediminibacterium sp.
ATCATTAAATTTAGCTTGTAAATATTTAGAATGGCTTCTACCCCCCAAAGTAGCAAATTAGGTTTACAACCTTTTCAAGGCAAATGGTCCTTGTCATTGACTAGACATTTATTGAATAGGACTATGTATGGTGCGACTGCATCCGATATACAATATTTTAATGGCATTGGATTAAATGCAACGGTTAAAGAAATTTTAACTATCTCCAGTAATCTTCCCTCCCCGCCTTTGAATGATTATAATACTACGACTGTGGTTGATGCTGGGTCTGCATTGGGAACTACATGGGTAAATAGTCTTAATACAGATGGTACTATTAATAGCAGTAGAAGAGCCAATTATAAAAAATGGTTGATGAGTGTGTTGGTAAACCAAGAAAAAAATATTCGAGAAAAAATGACTTTTTTTTGGAGTAATCATTTTGGAACAGAAGCTGATACCATTGTTTATGGTACCATGTTATATAACCATCATCAGATTTTTAGAGCTAATCCGGTTGGGAATTTTAAGCAACTGGTGAAAAATGTAACTATCGATCCGGGCATGTTAAGATATTTAAATGGATACTTAAATACAAAGACTGCACCAGATGAAAATTATGGAAGAGAATTACAAGAATTATTTACTATAGGTAAAGAAGGTGGCGCAAAATATAGTGAAGACGATGTAAAAGCAGCAGCCAGAGTACTTACAGGATGGAGATACGATGCAAACAATATTGCCTATTTTGATGCAACAAGACACGATACAACCAATAAAACATTTTCTTCTTTTTATAATAATAAAACCATTAGTGGTAAAACAGGAGCCAGTGGAGCTCAGGAATTAGATGAGTTATTAGATATGTTGTTTTCAAAGACAGAGACAGCAAAATTTATTTGCAGAAAACTGTATAGGTACTTTGTTTATTATTTTGTAGATGATTTTGTTGAAAACAATATCATCACACCGTTAGCAAACACGCTTGTTGCAAATAATTTTGAAATTCAACCTGTTTTAAAGCAATTATTTGAAAGCGAACATTTTAATGATATTACTTATATAGGTTGTCAAATTAAAGGCCCTTTAGATTTTATCATTGGATTTTTAAGGACCTATCAAATTAATTTTCCCAATGCAGTAACGGATTATGCAGATGCCTACTTTTTATATAATCTAATGGTGACACAAGCAACTGGAATGGGTCAAAACCCAGTTGATCCTCCCAATGTATCTGGCTGGCCGGCATATTATCAAGCACCGGAATACAATGAGCTTTGGATTAATGCAGACACTTTCCCCAAAAGAAATAAGTTTACAGATTTAATGATAGAGTCGGGTTATACTAAGAATGGTAAAAAGATTATTATCAATCCAATCAATTTTGCAAAATTAGCATCTTCTAATCCCTCTAATCCCAATACCTTAATTGATGATTTATGTTTCATATTATTATCAACCGATTTAACCACAAGTATTAAGACTTCACTTAAAACACAAATATTATTAAGTGGTCAAAGTTCTGATTATTATTGGACAGATGCTTGGAACCTATCCATTTCAACACCTACTACGATCAATTTAAATATTGTAAATACAAGATTAAAAACCTTGCTAAAATATTTGATGAATCTACCAGACTATCAATTACAATAAAATGGAGAGGAGAAAATTTTTAAGAAATAGTTTAGCCCTTATTACTCCAACTATCATTGGGGGTAATCCTATCCATGTTTTAACTAAGCATCCTTTGTTTGATAATACTGTTTTAGCAACAAGTAATAATGATAAGGTATTAGTGATTATTCAATTAAGTGGAGGGAATGATGGATTAAATACCGTTATCCCTTTGGGCGAATACAGTAAATATTTTAATGCTAGAAACAATATTGCAATTGCAGAAAATAAAGTATTGAAAGTGACTGGTAATGATGCAACAGGATTGCATCCCTCAATGACTGCAATGCAAAATTTATTTTCTGATGGAAAATTAAATATTGTCCAAGCAGTAGGTTATCCTCAACCAAGTTTTTCTCATTTTAGGGCAACAGATATTTGGATGTCTGGTTCAGATAGCGACCAATATTTAAATACTGGTTGGGCTGGAAGGTATTTGGATACCATGAATCCCAATTATCCTGATGGTTATCCTAACACAAATAATCCAGATCCATTAGCAATACAAATTGGATCATTAGCCACTTTAACATGCCAAGGCCCTTCAGTGAATATGGCATTAAGTATTTCTGACCCAAGTGCTTTTTATAATTTAATAGATGGTACCGATCAGCCATTACCAAATTCAAATGCAGGATATGAATTAAGTTTTTTAAGAAAAATGGCCAAACAAACTAATCTATATGCAGCAAGAATAAAACAGGCTTCCGATAATGTAACTCAACAGTCCACTTATCCAAATAATAGTTTAGCCTCACAATTAAAAATTGTTGCTAGGTTGATTAAAGGAGGATTGCAAACCAAAGTGTATTTAGTAAATTATGGTGGATTTGATACTCATGCTGGACAAGTAGTTGCGACAGATACTTCTACAGGAACACATGCGAATTTACTTAAAGCCCTTTCTGATTCAGTATCTGCTTTTCAAACAGATCTTACCAATTTAGAAGTGGATGATAGAGTCATTGGAATGACCTACTCTGAATTTGGAAGAAGAATAAAATCCAATGCTAGTGGAGGAACAGATCACGGTTCAGCAGCACCTTTATTTTTATTTGGTAAAAATGTGAGAGGAGGAGTTTTTGGTAATAATCCAGACTTACCAGCGAATGCAACGGTTAGTGATAATATTCCTTATCAGTATGATTTTAGAACAATTTATAGTACCATTCTACAAAATTGGTTCTGTGTAAGTGAGTCGGCTGAATTACAAATTATGAATAAGCAATTTACAACGATTCCTATTATTAATGCTAGTGTTTGTGGTATCAATAATCCTAATTCCATTTTTGCTAAAGATGCTTTAATTTATAACTATCCCAATCCGTTTACCAATCAAACTAAAATTGAATTCAAGACCAATGGTGGGCATACTCTACTGCAACTTTTAGATGGTTCTGGGACTTTAATTAAAATTTTATTAGAAGCCACTTATAATTTTGCTGGAATGAATAGTTATATGTTCTATGGTGATAATTTGCCTAGTGGCGTATATTATGTAAGACTACAAAATTTAGATAAGGTTTTTGTGAAAGCAATTGTGAAAATGTAAAAGCCCCGCAAGATTTTGCAGGGCTTTTGTTATTTAAAACCTTTTAAGAATTTTTTGATTATTCTCAAGCTCTTATACTCTATGGTAGTCGGCTTTCCAATTTTGAATCGCCATTTTAATTTCTTTACTACTTAGGTTTTCTTTGATGGCTCTTTCAACCAAGGCTAAATATTCTGCATCACTTGCAAAACGTAAAGCAATGATTTGACCAATTCTTAATGTTGTGGGCATTGCTTTGCCTGTCATGATATAATAACGAAGACTTTCTTCTGCTCTAATGGCTCTGTCCTGTGCCTTTAACGGGAAAGACCTTGCATACCATGCTATTAATACAAAAGTAATAGCGGTTAATACTAAAAGCGAAGCAAGGTATTTATTTTCAGGTGTAGCTCTTAATAGATAATTAATGGATCCTCCTAATAAAGCGAAAATAGCACCAAATGTTAGGTAGTGAAAACCAGGAACCATTTGTGGATGATTTTTCAAATTTTGTTCTTGCATGTTTTTATTTTATTTTTTTAAAAGTACACTATTTAACTCTCTTTAAATCTAAATCGTGAAAATCAAAACTAAAATCAGTTAATGGAGAAATAGCTTTCATGGTTAAACCAGAAGGTTTTCCATCCATATCTGTGGTAAACATTAAATAAGCATCTGCATCCATGCTTCTGTCGGTCCATCTAACAATTAATGTGTTTCCTTTATAAGGGAATACCTCTCCATTTAATTTTGGTGATCTCTTACTTTCAAACCATGCTTTACCATTTTTATTGCTAATAACTATATCACCAAACCAATTGTCTCTATAAGTTCCTGCATATTGTTCAATATTGAACATTGTTGTAGATTTTGCAGCCTGTGCTTTAGTACTTGCAGCAATTTCATCATTTATTTTTTTAGCTTCTGCTTCACCATTATCTACACGCTCTTTCATTAGCTTCACCCAATTATACCCTTGAATACCCAAATAGCTGTCTTTAATTGTATAACTAATTGCATTGAAAGCAGCTCCTGATTGTTGATTGGTGAATACTAAAATTCCTAATTGTAATTCAGGAAACATCACAACCTGCGTAACAATACCTGCAAGTCCTCCTGTATGTGTTACTTGTTTATATCCTTTTACATCACTTAAGAACCAACCTAAACCATATGCAGCAAAATGAGTATTATATGGTGCAGCGGTACCAGCTTTTATAATGGTTTGTGGACTCCAAGTTTCTTCGTGAACTGCTTCACTAAAAATATTTTGTTTTAAGCCTTCTCCATATTTACCATGATTCATTTGAGCAATCACCCACTTGCTCCAATCTGTGATATTACTCCATATACCACCAGCTGCATTCGCACTCTCACTCCAATCAATATCTAATACTTGTAATTTTCCATCTACTGGAGCATGGGGTCTGATCGCATTACTATTGTCTTTTAATCGATATAATGAAGCAGCACTAGATGTCATTCCCAATGGCTTCATAATTTTTTGTTCTACTAAATCCTCCCATTTTGTGCCTGATGCTCTTTCTGCGACTTCACC
>JALRFB010000093.1 GCA_023256555.1 Sediminibacterium sp.
AGGGGGTTATTTTTTTCAAAAATTCCATAAAAAAAAGGTTGGAGTAAAATTAGTATAGTTCTAATAATACGCCAACCTTTTATGATAAAGACTTTAAAAAATTAAATCCTTTAAAGTCTTTATTAATTATTTATTGCCAAACTTCACTTTCCCCTTAGGGTAAATGGCTGTTTCGCCCAAAGCTTCTTCAATTCTAATTAACTGATTGTATTTAGCCATGCGATCCGTTCTTGAAGCCGATCCAGTTTTAATTTGACCGCAATTCAACGCCACTGCTAAATCAGCAATGGTGGTGTCTTCCGTTTCACCACTGCGATGCGACATAATAGTGTTATAACCATTATGTTGTGCTAAAGTAACCGCGTTGATGGTTTCAGTCAAAGTACCAATTTGATTTACTTTAACCAATAAACCATTACCTATTTTCTTATCAATTCCCATTTGTAAACGATTCACATTGGTGACAAATAAGTCATCGCCAACTAATTGACACTTATCTCCAATAGTTTGTGTCAAAGCTTTCCAGCCATTCCAATCATCTTCTGCCATTCCATCTTCAATAGAAATAATCGGATATTGTTTCACCCATTTTTCCCAGTATTTAACCAACTGATCGCTACTCATTTCCTTACCTGAGCTTTTATGGAAAACATATTTTTTCTTTTTTGCATCCCATAACTCACTATTTGCAGCATCCATTGCAATGGCAATTTGAGAACCCGCTTTATACCCTGCAGCATTGATTGCTTCTATTACAGTTTCAATAGCTTCTTCGTTGCTTTGAATGTTTGGAGCAAATCCACCTTCATCACCTACGTTTGTGCTGTATCCTTTTTTCTTTAAAGTGCTTTTTAACTGATGGAAAATTTCTACTCCCCAACGTAAACCTTCGCTAAAATTGGGTGCACCCACTGGCATGATCATAAATTCTTGGAAATCGATTTTATTATCCGCGTGCGCACCACCATTTAAGATATTCATCATTGGCATTGGCAATGTTCTTGCATTTGTACCACCGATATATCTGTACAAAGGTAAGTTTGCTTCTTCAGCTGCTGCTTTAGCAACCGCCATAGATACTGCTAAGATGGCATTTGCACCTAATTTTGCTTTGTTTGGAGTTCCGTCTAACTCAATCATTACCTGATCGATAGCTGCTTGAGAAGTAATATCAAAACCAGTAATCCCGTTAGCGATAATAGTGTTTACATTTTTTACTGCTTTCAAAACTCCTCTACCTAAATATTTCTTTTTGTCATTATCTTTTAATTCTACTGCTTCATGTACACCTGTACTTGCACCACTTGGCACAGCAGCACGACCTAACGCACCTTCATCCGTTAACACATCTACTTCCACTGTAGGATTTCCACGGCTATCTAAAATTTGTCTTGCCTTTACGTCAACAATGTAACTCATAGTTTGATTATTTATTTTCTAAAATATTGTATTGATCGAGACTGCAATTTACACCCATTTTTTTTAATGGGTAAGCAATTTAAAAATTTCTTCCAAACTAGCTTGTTCAATATGCAAACGTTCTATATTTAAACCCATATCTAGTGCGAATTGCATCACTATCTTCTTTACATCTTTGCCCTCTGCAGTTTTTACTACTAACAGATGTTTGTCAATTCGAATAACCTCAATTGATAGTTGATGAATAGAAGATTGTAAATGAGTGATATCTTCTTCAAATTGAATATACAAATGGTTGGTCTGTGGCTTTAATAATTGCTCGATGGGCTCGTTGGCAACAAGCTTACCCTCATGCATCACTAAAACTCTTTGACATACAGCTGTCACTTCTTGTAAAATATGAGATGAAAATAATACCATGGAATCTTGACTCAATTGTTGAATCAGTTTTCGAATATCTATTAATTGATTAGGATCTAATCCAGATGTTGGTTCATCCAATAATATCAATGCAGGTTGATGTAAAATAGCTGCTGCAATACCTACTCTTTGTTGAAAGCCTTTCGATAATTCTCCTATTTTCTTTTGTTGCATGGCACCTAATTGCAACAACTCGATCACTTCTTTGATTCTTGCTGGAGTATTTTTTAACGCATGCACATTTGCTAAAAAATGTAAGTATTCTTTGATGTATAAGTCTTTATACAATGCATTACTTTCAGGCAAATAGCCCACAAATTTTTTGGCATCGACTTTATCTACACCAACTTCTACATTATTGATGGTAATTTTTCCAGCATCTGCAGCAAGAATGCCTGCGATCATTTTAAGGGTAGTGCTTTTCCCAGCTCCGTTGGGTCCCAAAAAACCAACAACTTCTCCAGGATGCACTTCAAAGGAAATGTCTTCAACAGCTATTTGTTGGTTATACTTTTTTTGAATTTTGCTTACAATTAAAGACATATTCAAAAATACATATAATCAACGGCTAATCCATTATTTCTGAAGAAGATTCGGGTAAATGTTCATACTCATTCTGTGATGCATATTTCCCAAAAATAAAAAAGCCAATGGTGATAGGTAAGAAAATCAATAATATAATTACCCATTGCAAAATGGTATTGGCTTTGGAAGCTTCTGATGCAGCAGCAATTTTAACCACTGCTTCGTATATTAAGAAAAGAATAATTGCTGGAGAAAGCAACATCCAAACATAGCCTAATAATTTTTTGAAAGTATTCATTGTTCAATTCTTTTAATTTTTTCAAAGTTTAATCCATTACTTCTTTATCTATCTTATTGGTTAAATAAACAGCCCCAATAATCAAGCATATTGAAGCCACTCCTATTGGATACCATAAGCCAGCCAATACATCTCCTGCAGGATGCGATTCAGATTTGGTAAACTCTACAATTAATGTTCCTAAGAAAGGCACCAATCCTCCAAATACACCATTACCAATATGATATGGCAAAGACATTGAAGTATACCTGATTTTAGTGGGAAACATTTCCACTAAGAAAGCAGCAATTGGACCATACACCATTGTCACATACACTATTTGAATGAATACCAGCCAAACCATATCCCAGAAAGCAGCATTCCCCAAAGTTTTTTCAACATGCACAAATGGCTTCGGTGATTGATACTTGATCATACTTGGAAAGATCAATGTTAAAGGCCTAGAAGAATACATGGAATCTTTTAACATCAAAGTGTCGACAATACTATATCTAAAAACAGAACCATCTAAATAAGTAGTGTCTTCTTGCTTTTTAATATATACTTTGGTTTTATCTTTTCCGTCAATTATTGGAAAAGCAGTCATAGAACTAGACAGCCTATTGTCTACAATCTGAGTTCTTTTAGAAGCATCTGTGATATTGATAAATTCTTTATAGATTGGTCTATATGTTAAAACTGCTAACAACATACCAGTTAACATAATCCACTTTCTTCCAATCTTATCACTTAACCAACCAAATAAAACAAAACAAGGCGTGGCCATTAAAATAGCAATAAGCATTATATTTCGAGATTGCACGAATTCAATTTTACAAACCGTTTCAATAAAACTTTGTGCATAAAACTGACCAGTATACCAAACAACACCTTGACCCATCACGGCTCCAAACAGAGCCAATAATACCATTTTAAAATTGGCTTTATTACCAAAACTTTCTTTTAATGGATTGACAGAAGTTTTCCCTTCTGCTTTTAATTTGCTAAACATAGGTGACTCGCTCATACGCATTCTTATGAGAACAGAAACACCAACTAATAATATAGAAATCCAAAATGGATAACGCCATCCACCCCACTCTGCACTAAATTGATCAACACCTTGGTTAGATCTAATTAATATAATTACACCTAAAGCCAAAAACAATCCTAAAGTAGCTGTGGTTTGAATCCAACTTGTCCAAAAACCACGTTGTCCTGCAGGAGCATGTTCAGCAACATAGGTTGCTGCACCACCATATTCTCCTCCCAAAGCCAATCCTTGTAATAATCTTAATACCAAGACCAATATGGGTGCCAACCAACCAATACTTGCATAACCAGGCACTAATCCAATAGCGAATGTAGATCCGCCCATGATAACAAGAGTTAACAAAAAAGTATGTTTTCTTCCAATAAGATCACCTAATCTTCCAAATACCAATGCGCCAAAAGGTCGTACTATAAAACCAGCGGCAAATATGGCCAAGGTACTTAAAAGTGCCGCTGTTCCTGCATCCGAAGGAAAAAATTGTTTGGATAAAATGGTAGCCAACATTCCAAAAATGTAAAAATCATACCATTCAATTAATGTACCTACAGAGGAAGCGCCAATTACAAATGCAATTTTGCTTGGTGGTTTTGTTCCATTCATAATACTATTTTTAGCAATCGATTCTTCAAGTTAAATATTTAAACTGAAAAACGTAAATTTGGTTAAACAATTTATAACGATTGCCATGTCTTATCCTTATCAAATTAAAAGCATAGAAGCTTATCAAGCTGCTTACAAAAAGAGTATTGAAGAACCTGCTGCATTTTGGAGTGAAATTGCCGAACATTTTACATGGCATAAAAAGTGGGACAAGACTTTGGATTGGAATTTTAAAGAACCCAAAGTAGAATGGTTTAAGGGAGGACAATTAAATATTACAGAGAATTGCTTGGATAGACATTTGTCAACAAGAGGAGACCAACCTGCCATTATTTGGGAGCCAAATGATCCAAGTGAACATCATAGAATCATCACCTACAAACAGTTGCATACCAAGGTATGCCAGTTCACACAAGTACTCATCAACAAT
>JALRFB010000094.1 GCA_023256555.1 Sediminibacterium sp.
CTTATTTATAGCACTATACTATTGCGCTTCTTTAAAATCAAATAAAGTAGCTGTAAAAATTCCCTTCTCTCTTTTTTTAAATACCACATCCCAATTACCCTTGTATCTTAGAATTTTAGGAACCAACTGTCCATTAAAATAGGTCATTTCTACTTCCATCTGCACATTAAAATCATAAGCACCAGCATTATAACTCAATGCATAATTACGTCCTAATACCTCTAATGTTTTTGGATTAAACCATGTAGTCATTTGGTCGACTACTACATTGTTTTTTGAGAAGAAACCTAAATCCTCTTTAGGCTTCACTTCAAACATATACACCAACTGACCATGATAATCTACATAATCTAATTTGTAATCGTATAATTCATGAGCTGATTCGTCATATAAGTCCAATTTATTTCCAATAAAAGGAATACCAGGAATTTTCTTGCCTGGATTAAAAAACAACATTTTTAATTGATCTTTTGCTTTACTTAAACCAGAACCACTGACGGTTCTAATTTTCCCTTTTACAATATTGGTTTCTCCACAAATTTGTCCTTTTGTGAAAAATAGACTTGCATACAATGCTGGAGTGGTATAATTATATTCTCCGTTAGCATCTTTCATATTTCCAGACAGTTTTTCTTCCAAAACATCCATGGTTCTGCAACCTCCAACTTTATTTTGTCTGGTTTTACTATTTAAAGTGGCAATTACTTGATCGTTTTTATCCCTCATTTGGATATAATTATAAGAACTGTATCCAATGGTTCTTAAAGTTTTAAAAGCTTTATAGAAACTAGTATCTTCTTTAATTCTTTGTAAAATAGCTTTATAATCAAAATTATTTCTAACAATAGCATCAGTTAAAGTAAAAGAACCATTATCAATTTTCAAGGTAGTGTCTTGTGCTTCAGCGGCTAAGACTAAAAAAAACAAACTACAAGAAATAACAATTTTACGCATGTGTAAATATTAATGGATTATTTTCCCAATGTCATTTTATAATCAACTCTCATTTTTCCTTTAGAAATATCATTCAATTTGCCTTGAAGCATTTTCTTCTTGAGTGGCTTGATATAATCAATAAATAATTTGCCTTCTATATGGTCATATTCATGCATGATAATTCTTGCAGTAATGCCATGGAAAGTTTCAGTATGGGATTTAAACTGCTCATCCAGATAAGAAAGAGTCACCCATTCTGGTCTAGATACATCTTCTCTGATCTTTGGTATACTTAAACAACCCTCATTGTAAATCCAGTCTTTACCACCGGTTTCAATAATTTGAGGATTGATGAAAACTCTTTTGATTCCTGGAGCATCTGAATAGGCTTCATCTTCTGGTTCACTATTAGCAAAAATTTGGGCACTATCCATAACAAATAAACGAATATCTCTATTAATTTGTGGCGCAGCCAACCCCACTCCATTACTCTCATACATGGTTTCCCACATATCTTCAATCAATGTAGCCAAGCCTTCATATTTAGCTTCTATTGGTTTACAAACCTTTCTTAAAACCGTTGCACCATATGCAACTATAGGTAAAATCATACTAAAGACTTTAATAGATCACAAAGGTAGAAATAAATAGGCAGTTTATGCTTTGTTATGTAGATATTCCTGCAATAGAATGGTTGCAGCAATCTGGTCGATGGTTTTCTTATTTCTGCGGTCTTTTTTCTTCATTCCCATATCCACCATAGCCCTAACAGCGTTTTTTGAACTATAACGCTCGTCCACTGTTTGAATGGGTATTAAAGGGAATTTCTTTTTTAATTGTTCGATAGCTTTCAAGACTAATGGAGTGGCATGAGTGGGCGTATCGTCCAAATTCATGGGCTCCCCTATTAAAATAAGCTCCACTGGCTCGGCTTTAAAATAAGCGTCCAAATACGTAAACAAATCCTTTGTATCCACGGTGGTTAATCCAGTAGCAATAATCTGCAATGGGTCGGTGACTGCAATGCCCGATCTTTTTCCACCATAATCTATACAAAGAATTCTTGCCACAGCTTATAAATAAATTTGAATAAAGATAGACGCAATTACAATAAGTCCAAAAACAACACTTGCAATTCCATTGGCTGTCATAAAAGCAATATTTACCTTGCTTAAATCTGTTGGCTTTACAATACTATGTTGATATAATAACATGCCTATAAATACAGCCAAACCCAATAAATAAATAATGTGAAACCCACCTATATAAAAAGCGATAATGACAAACATAGCAGAAAAAACATGTAATACTCTTGCAATATTCAATGCTTTCTCAAGTCCCCAATAACTTGGAATGGAATACAAAGATTGAGATTGATCAAATTCAATATCTTGCAATGCATAAATGATATCAAACCCACTTACCCAAAAAATCACCGCAAAAGAAAACAACAATGGCAGTAAAGCAAAACTTCCAGTAACAGCCAAATAAGCACCAATAGGAGCCAACGACAATCCTACTCCCAATACTACATGGCATAAATAAGTAAATCTTTTAGTATAGCTGTAAAACAATATCACCGCCAATGCAACTGGAGACAAATAAAAACAGATTGAATTAATAAAATAAGTTGCGACTATAAATAAAGCCATATTTATTCCGATAAATACTAAAGCTTTTTCTGCCTTGATAATACCAGCAGGAATTTCTCTAATAGCAGTTCTTGGATTCAACTTATCAAAATGTCTATCCAAATATCTATTAAATGCCATAGCAGTGGATCTTGCAGTGACCATACAAAAAATCACTAAAAAAAACTTAGTCCATACATGTTGAATGGTAATATGCTCTATCCAATTATATCTAAGTCCTACAACAAAACCAATCAATGCAAATGGCATTGCAAAAATGGTATGCGAAAACTTTACTAAACTTAAATAATTCTTTATTGGATTCATTTTACTTTATTTATTATCTCACAAATTCCCATAAAACTACTGCAGCAGCTACAGATATATTTAAGGAATGTTTCATACCCCATTGAGGAATCTCAATGACTCCATCACATAAATCAATAACGGCTTGATCTACCCCATCCACTTCATTACCAAAAACAAAAGCAATGGGTTGATGATCTTTCTCAAATTGGTTTAATGGAATACTTCCCTCAGTTTGTTCTATAGCATATACTTTATAACCTTGTCCTTTTAATGCATTCACTGCATCAGTGGTATGTTCATAATACAACCAATCTACTGAATCTGTTGCACCTAATGCTGTTTTATGAATATCTCTATGGGGTGGTTGAGGAGTGAACCCACATAAGCAAATGCCATTAATCAAAAAAGCATCAGCCGTTCTAAAAACACTTCCCACATTATGCATACTTCTGATCTGATCCATCACCACCACAATGGGCTTTTTGGGCGCTTCTTTAAAGTCGGCCACCGACATTCTACCCAGTTCATCCATGCTCAATTTACGCATATGCAAAAGTACGCTTTTTATGAAAAATTATGTAGGTTTGTCACCCATGGCAAAATCAAGTTCCGATACCCCTCTAATGCAGCAACATAGGGCTATTAAGCAAAAATATCCCGATGCCATCTTATTATTTAGAGTAGGTGATTTTTATGAGACTTTTGGGGAAGATGCAGTCATTGCTTCTAAGGTTTTAGGCATTACTCTAACCAAGCGTAATAATGGTGCCGCTTCTAGTAGTGAATTAGCTGGATTTCCACATCATTCTTTGGATACTTATTTACATAAATTGGTCAAAGCAGGACATCGTGTAGCAATTTGTGATCAATTAGAAGATCCTAAGTCTGTAAAAGGGATTGTGAAAAGAGGCGTAACTGATATGTTAACCCCAGGGATCGCCACCAACGATAAATTATTAGCCCACAAGGAAAATAATTTCTTAGCAGCCATCTATATTGAAAATGAAACAGGCGCTCTAGCTTTTTTAGATATTACTACCGGAGAATTTCTAACTGCTGAAGGCAATTTTGAATACCTAGATAAATTATTACAAAGTTTACAACCTGCAGAAATTTTATTCTCAAAAAAAGATCAAACTATTTTTAAAGAACATTTTGGTCAAGGTTTTTATAGTTATGGTTTAGATAGTTGGATTTTTGATGCGCCTTATGCCAATGATTTATTGTTAAAACAATTTCAAACCCAAACCTTGAAGGGTTTTGGTATGGAAGGACAAAACAAATCTGTGATTGCCGCTGGCGCTATTTTACATTATCTAAAAGAAACAGAGCATCCGCATTTACAACATATTCATTCCATTAGCCCCATTCAGAGAGAAGATATTTTATGGATGGACAAATTCACCATTCGCAATTTAGAATTGATAGGCAATGGTGCAGATAAAAAAGGCTTATTAGATATCTTGGATCAAACCAAGAGTCCTATGGGTGCAAGGTTGTTAAAAAGATGGTTGATCTTCCCATTACAATCCATTGCACAGATTAATTCGAGATTAAATGCAGTTGATTATCTAATACAATCCACTGAAGAAAGAACTCAAAGCAGCGCATTGATTGAATCCTGTGGTGATTTGGAAAGATTAGCTAGTAAATTGGTTAGTAGAAAAATACAACCCAGAGAATTACAACAATTAGGAAAATCATTAGAAGCAGTTGCTTCTGTGAAAGCCCTATTTGCTGGATGTTCAAATGAGTATTTACAACAATTAAGCAGCCAATTAGCTAATTGCGAAATAGCTAAAGAAAAAATTAGTACTACCCTTTTAGATCAGCCACCAGCAACC
>JALRFB010000095.1 GCA_023256555.1 Sediminibacterium sp.
TACAATTATATCCTGGTAATTTTAATACATGGATAGGATATGATGAGAAAGTTGGACATCAAGCTTATGCTGGGGCTGATTTCTTATTGATGCCAAGTAGGGTGGAACCTTGTGGATTAAATCAAATGTATAGTTTAAGATACGGCACAATACCCATGGTTAGAGATACAGGTGGATTACATGATACAGTGGTGGATATGGGAGATCCCAACGGATTTGGCATCAGATTTTTACATGCAACAGAAGAAGATATTGTGTATTCAATTGAAAGAGCGATTTCAGTTTTTAAAGATAAAGTTCATATGAATAAAATGATACAACATGCTATGCGTATTGATCATAGTTGGGAATCTGTAGTTGCATCCTATAAAAACCTATATCAATCCTTATAATATAAATCCCCATGTCATGGCAATATATGCAAAAGAAACCGTTTCAGTAATCCTAGGAGGTGGTGCAGGGTCAAGATTATCTCCTTTAACAGCGAGTAGATCAAAGCCGGCAGTGCCTATTGCTGGAAAATATAGATTAGTAGATATTCCCATAAGCAATTGTATTAATAGTAATTTGAACAGAATTTTTGTATTAACGCAATTCAATTCTGCATCATTAAATCAACATATCAAAAACACTTATCATTTTAGTGCGTTTAGTTCTGGATTTGTGGATATATTGGCTGCAGAACAAACTCCTGATAATCCGGGTTGGTTTCAGGGAACCGCTGATGCAGTGAGACAATCTTTGAGACATTTGGATAAAATGGATTTTGAATATGTGTTGATCTTAAGTGGGGATCAGTTGTATCAAATGGATTTTAGTAAGATGATTGATGCGCATAAGCATAGTGGTGCTGCATTAACTATTGCAACTATTCCTGTTGCAGAAAGAGAAGCACCAGAATTTGGGATTCTAAAATCAAATAATGAAAGTGTAATTACTTCTTTTATTGAAAAGCCTAAGAAAGAATTATTGCCAAATTGGGTAAGTGATACTGGGGCTGCAATGCAGGATCAAGGAAGACATTATCTAGCATCCATGGGTATCTATGTTTTTAATAAAGAAATCTTGTATAAGTTGTTGAATGAGGTACATGCCAATGCTACAGATTTTGGTAAAGAGATTATTCCCGATTCAATTGCTCATTACAAAGTATTAAGTTATCAATATGATGGCTATTGGACTGATATTGGAAATATTTATTCTTTTTTTGAAGCAAATATTGCTTTAACTGAAGCCATACCACCTTTTAATTTATTTGATAGCGCTCAAACAATTTATACTAGACCAAGAATGTTGCCTCCTGCTAAAATAAGTGGTACTATGATTGACAGAGCAATTATTGCGGAGGGGTCAATTATACATGCTGCATCTATATCTCAATCTGTCATAGGTATTAGATCTAGAATTGGGAAAGATACGGTGGTTAAAAATGTATACATAATGGGTTGTGATTATTATGAAACCATCGACCAGATTAATGAAAAAACACAAGCTGGTAAACCAATATTAGGAATTGGGGAACGTTGTGTTATTGAAGATGCTATTGTTGATAAAAACTGTTCTATTGGTAATGATGTGGTGATAAGAGGGGGGGCTCATTTAGAAAAAACTGATCATCCTTTATATACCATTAAAGACAATATTGTTGTAATTAAGAAAGGGGCAGTCATTCCTAATGGATTTGTTATATAGAAATTAAAAAGAAATTAATGAAAAGTACAGCGTATATCGGAGAAAAGTCCAAAATGAGTTTTTGGCAAATATGGAATATGTGTTTTGGATTTTTTGGAATCCAATTTGGTTGGAGTTTGCAAATGGGTAATATGAGCGCTATCTATGAATTTTTAGGAGCATCACCAGAACAAATACCTGGTTTGTGGCTAGCGGCACCTATGACAGGTTTATTAGTTCAGCCCATTATTGGTTATTTAAGTGATAGAACCTGGCATCCGAAATTAGGAAGAAGAAGACCTTTCTTTTTAATTGGCGCTATATTGAGTTCAGCTTTATTATTTGTGATGCCTAATTCTTCGAGTGTTTGGATGGCGGCGGGTGTATTATGGATATTGGATTCTAGTATTAACGTTACAATGGAGCCTTTTAGAGCTTTTGTAGCAGATAATTTAAATGAACAACAAAGATCTTTTGGGTTTGCCATGCAAAGTATGTTTATTGGTTTGGCGTCATTTATTGCTGGATATTTGCCACAGGTTTTAGTAAACTGGTTTGGGGTTTCTAGAGAAAAATTAAACGGCACTATTCCCCAAAATATTTTACTCTCATTTTATATTGGCGGAGCAGTATTTTTTATCGCCGTGATGTATACCATTTTTAGAAGTAAAGAGTATCCTCCTTCTGAAACTCAAACAGAAACAAATGAGCATAGAGAAGGTATCTTAAAAGAAATTGCTTCTTCGATCAAAAACATGCCGATTCAAATGAAGCGTTTAGCATTGGTCAATTTTATCACATGGCCTGGATTATTTCTAATGTGGTTTTATTATAGTACTGGAGTGGCATCTCAGTTATTTCATGGTGATCCTGAAACAAGTAGTGATGTCTTCACTATGGGATTAGAACATGCCAATACAACTTCGGCAATATTGAATTTAGTAACATTCGGATTCTCATTCACCCTGCCATTTTGGGTAAGTAAATTGGGAAAGAAGTATACACATTCCATGTGTTTGTTGATTGGCGCTATTGGTTTAATTTCTGTTTATTATATTCAAACACCTAATTACTTGTATATAAGTATGGGGCTAGTAGGTATTGCTTGGGCTTCAATATTATCCATGCCTTATTCTATGTTGGCTGGATTTATCCCTGAACAAAAAATGGGAATCTATATGGGCATCTTTAATTTCTTTATTGTTTTGCCAGAAATTATTGCTTCCTTGTTTTTTGGAAAAATCATGTCTAATTTTTTACACAATGACAGATTAATGGCAGTGCAAATTGGAGGTTTCTTATTATTAGCAGCTAGTATTATTTGTGCCATTATTATTAAAGAAGAAAATAAATAATAGATGATAAATAGTTTTTTATTAAAAAAGCAATTTGCAGTTGCAGGTTTGCTAGTATTTTTATTTTGTGGTAATCTAAAAGCTCAGATTGTAGAGACTTATCCAACAAATTGGTTTGTGAACATGCATAATAAAGAAGTGCAATTATTAATTAGAGCAACCAATGAAAATTTAAGCAAAGCTAATATACAAGTAAATTATCCTGGGGTTAGTCTAAAAAAAGTACATCATTTTAGTAATGGACATTATTTGGCTGCTGATTTAATCATTGATTCAAAAACAAAGCCGGGGACTTTGAATTTTGTTATTAAAACAACTGGAAAATCAATCAATTTTAATTGGGCATTAAAAGAAAGAAGAATTGGTCTTGGAAAATCCTTTGCCCAAGGTTTAACATCAAGTGATTTGGTTTATTTTTTAATGCCAGATAGATTTAGCAATGGGGATCCTACTAATGATCGAATTCCTGGTCTTAAAGATCAATCCTTAAATAGAGATTCTATTTTTTTAAGACATGGTGGTGATTTACATGGAGTGGCAAATCATTTGGATTATATACAAAAGTTAGGCGCCAATACATTGTGGATGACTCCAGTAGTGGAAAACGATATGCCAGACAGAACCGAGCATGGTTATGCTGCAACTAATAACTATAAAATCGAAACAAGATTTGGAGGAGATAAAGCTTATTTAGCATTAAGCGACAGCTTGCACAAAAGAGGAATGAAATTAGTACAAGATATTGTATACAATCATTTTGGAAGGTTTCATTTTTTAGTGCAAGATGCTCCAGATAAAGATTGGTTACATCAATGGCCAAAGTTTACACAAACTCATTATAGAGAACAAGCTATTTTTGACCCATACCATTCAGCCACAGACGCGAAACGTATGATTGATGGTTGGTTTACTACAGAAATGCCAGACGTCAATCAAGAAAATCCTTTTGTCGAAAAGTATTTAACTCAAAATGCCATTTGGTCTGTTGAAACCTTTGGAGTAGATGCTTTTAGAGTAGATACTTATAAATATTGTAATGTGGACGTGATGAATCGTTTGAATAAGGCTTTACTTGACGAATATCCTAAAATATTTACTTATGGGGAATGTTGGGTAGATGGTGTTGCAGCGCAAGCATATTTTATTGAAAATAACTTGAACTTGCCATTTAAAAGTAATTTGAAAGCGACTTCAGATTTTATTTTACTATTTGGTGGAATTTTACCTGCTTTAAATGAATCCAATAATTGGAATAATGGAGTGATTAAATTATATACCACTTTATCTTATGATTTCTTGTACAAGAAGCCAGATAATAATGTGATTTTTTTAGACAATCATGATATGACCAGAATTCATTCTTCTTTGGGTGAAAGTATCCCAAAGACAAAAATGGCTTATGCATGGTTATATACTTGTCGAGGAATTCCTCAATTATATTATGGTTCTGAAATTTTAATGAAAGGTATTTCTAATCCCGACGGGTGGGTTAGATTGGATTTCCCTGGAGGATGGGCAGGAGATAAAAAGAATGCTTTTACAGAACAAGGTTTAAGTGTAGAAGAAGCTGATTTTTTACACTATGTTCAAAAATTAGGAGCGTATAGATCAATTTCTTCTGCTTTAAAAACCGGTAAGATGATGCAATATTTACCTGAAGATGGTTTATATGTTTACT
>JALRFB010000096.1 GCA_023256555.1 Sediminibacterium sp.
CACAGCTTTTAATTGTTCGCGATTAGCACCTGCTTCTATTTTAATACCTAATATATCTTCTACAAATAGCTTTAATTGCTTTTGTGCATAGATCCAAGTATCTCCACTAATAGCATCTGTTGCAATATGCTTGTCTTTTAAAGAATTGATGCTTGGTAGTATTTCAAATAAATTAGCCACCACTTTAGCCGTATTAAAATCATCGTCCATGAATTGTTCTAATTCATCTATCCATGTTTTTAATTGTGCATCCAATGTAGCATCAGAAGCATTATTTCCTGCTGTAAAGCTTTGCGCTTTTAACCACTCATACGCTTCCATTAAACGCTTCAATGCTTTTTCAGAAGCTTGCAATGCTTCATTGCTAAAATCCAATGTGCCTCTATATTGACTTTGTAAAATAAAGAAACGCACGGTCATGGGTGCATAAGCCTGTGTTAATTCATGGTGTTGTCCAGAAAACAATTCACTTAACTTAATCACATTATTATAACTCTTCCCCATTTTACGACCATTGATCGTAATCATATTATTGTGCATCCAATAACGTGCAGGTATTTCGTGATTGCATACATTGCTCTGTGCAATTTCACATTCATGATGTGGAAATTGTAAATCCATTCCACCTCCATGTATATCAAATCTTTTTCCTAAATATTTAGTAGCCATTGCAGAACACTCAATATGCCAACCCGGGAAACCTTCTCCCCATGGGCTTTGCCAACGCATGATATGTTCAGCAGGTGCTTTTTTCCATAAAGCAAAATCTACTTTATTCTTTTTCTCCTCTTGATTTTCTAATTCCCGTGTGGTATCTAATTGCTCTTCTAAATTTCTTCCGCTCAAAATACCATAAGGTTGATTCTTCTTAGAATAGTCCTCATTGTATTTCACCACATCAAAATATACAGAACCATTTTTTTCATAAGCATAACCATCTTTGATGATGGTTTTGATCATTTCAATTTGTTCTACTATATGTCCAGTGGCTGTTGGCTCAATGCTTGGAGGCATATTATTAAATTGCTCCATGGCCCAATGATATAAGTGCGTATATTTTTGCACTAATTCCATTGGTTCTAGTTTTTCCAATTTGGCTTTAGAAGCAATTTTATCTTCTGCTTGTTTTCCTTCTTCCTCAAAATGACCAGCGTCTGTTATATTTCTTACGTAACGAACCTTATAACCCTTGTGTAATAAATATCGATACACCACATCGAATGTGATAAAGGGTCTAGCATGCCCTAAATGACTCTCTCCGCTCACGGTAGGTCCACAAACATACATCCCAACATAGGGCGCATTGATGGGCTCAAATACTTCTTTTTGTCTGCTAAGTGAATTATATAACTTAAGTGGCATAATATGCCCCAAAGATATTTGATTTTAGGGAATTGGAAAGCCTAATTCTTCTTTAACAAAAGGTCTGATAAAATCATATGATGGTCGCTCAGGTTTTCATCCACCGATTCCCAACCTTTTACTTCCCAGTGATCATTGGCTAATATATAATCTATTCTTAAAGTAGGTGAAAGACCCATAAAAGTCAGTCCAATTCCAAAACCTTTTTGAAGAAATGCATCTTGCCAGTTTCCTTTAATGGTTTTATAAGTATAAGAACTTGGAACATCATTAAAATCTCCGGTGACAATAGAAGGATAAGGAGATTGATCCAATACAGCTCTTACCATTTCTGCTTGAACAGCTCTTTCTACAAAGGCTTTCTTCATTTTTCTTGCCACGCCTCTATTGGCTTTTACGGCTAAATCGTTAGTAGGCTTATCGTGGAATTCAAAATCATTATCTTTAAAACGATAGGATGCTAAATGAGTGGTATACACTCTTATAGTGTCATCTCCTTTTAATAATGTAGTATAAATTACACTTTCTCCATTTTCAAATGCAGTTCTTTTTGCATCAATGATAGGATACTTGGAATAAATAATACATCCTGCAAAATAATTTGGATCTGTGGTTTGATAATCTTTAGAGAAAAATGAATGAGGATATTTTTTTTCGAAATATAAAGCATGATTGGCAGCATCATTAGGCTTTTCTTTGGTATTATATTCTTGTAAACAGATAATATCCGGATCCCATTTTTGAATAGAATAAGCAATCTCTTCTGCTCTAAATTTATGACCCGCAGCCATTTCTTCACTTCCATTAAACTCTTTCACATTCCAGCTAGCTATTCTTAAGTGATTGTCTTTTCTTTTAGTAGAAAAAGGGGTTCCTGGATGCCAAGCAAAAAGTACACTAATTACTTTCCAGCCAACCATTAAACTAAATAAAGGAAATAATGCAAATAAAGGCTTTGCTAACAACCAAAGTATAATCAATAATAATTCAATCAAAATCAAATAAGGTGCAGCAATTCCTAAAAAACCATTGATCCAAATTAAAGGAAGTGGGTGAAAGAAAATGGGATATAAAAATAAAATCGATACTAGTATATTTAATACCAATAAAAATTTCTTTATAAAAATTCTAAACCTTGACTTTTTTTTAGCCATTAACTTTTAGGTGTTAAACTATTATTGATGGATCTTAATAAATGATGCATCCATGCACCTAAATCTATTTCTTTTTTTAATAAAATGGCATAGAATAATCCACTTAATCCCCCCAATAATATAGATAAGCTTTCTTGAACAGATATCTGTGTTAATGATAGTCCCGTTATAATTAAGTATACAAGACCTAATAACCATGTAGGTATCCCTGTTCCAATATTAGATAAGGTTTTATAATTTGGCGCAATGACTAATGATGCCAATACAATAGCTAATACACTGGTTTGTGCTCCAATAAATGGTTCGTACCCATTAAGTAATATATAAGCTGTAGCGGCTACAATACCACTATATAAATAGATGGGGAATAAATGTTTATTGGATTGTACATTTTGTAAAATATTACCAAAAATAAATAACCAAAAAAGATTAGTGAATAAGGTCCAAAAATTATCGTGGGTCCAATTGAATGTTAAAAATGTCCAAGGAGCCTGTTGTAATTTTGATGGCAATAAAATAACGTACTGATAAATTTCATTTTGAAAATCAATCGCTGGAAAGCCTTCTAAATAATAAGTCACTTTCATAAATACAAAAGCTACTGCCACCACTAAATTCACTGCAAGCAATGCCACTAGTGCATTGTTATCGGCTCCCCATAAAGGCTTATTAGATTGATCGCTCATTTAAAATGCTTTATTAATAAAATGTCTTTCTGTTTTTTCGATTCCATATATACACTAAAATAAATCCAATAACCGCTCCGCCCACATGTGCCCATCTTGCAACATTGTCTCCTGCCGAATTTCTAATCGCAAAGATTAATTCGTACGAAAAATACAAAATACCCAACCATTTTGCTTTAATAGGAAATAAGAAATAAATATAGATATAGGTATTAGGAAATAAGTATACAAATGCAATTAAGATGCCAAATACAGCACCGCTAGCACCAAGTGTAGCCACATTTACCTTCTTATCATAATACATCATGAACTTTTCATACATCGCATCGTGTACATAATTAGAAGTCACTATTTCTTTGTACTGATGAATCAAGGGCATTAACTCAAAAGATAAAATAGCTAAATGTATTACTGCAGCACCTACACCACACAATAAATAGAATAATAA
Organism: Sediminibacterium sp.; assembly: GCA_023256555.1. Classification (GTDB taxonomy): domain Bacteria; phylum Bacteroidota; class Bacteroidia; order Chitinophagales; family Chitinophagaceae; genus Sediminibacterium. The sequence continues at coordinate 3,651 of JALRFB010000096.1, forward strand.
AAAACGTTGTGGTCCCCAAAGATTTTCTAAAATTGATCCAAACATCCAAAGCGCCAACATGTTACCGAAAATATGTCCAAAGTCTCCATGCAAAAACATATGTGTGATTAATTGCCATGGCTTGAATAAATCACTTTGCCAAGCATGTAAGGCTAAATGATCTTCAAAAGAAAAACTACTTGTTGGTCCACCTAAAGTATTCTGAGCTAAAAATAATAAACCATTAATGATCAATAAATTTTTTACGATAGTAGGTAATACTTCAAAACGTGTTGGTCTAAACTGCGTCATAGTTTATTTTCTTTTTAATTGAACAACATTTTCAATATGTAGGGTATGAGGAAACATATCTACTGGTTGTATTTTAGTCACTTTGTACTTCTCATCTAATAAAGCCAAGTCTCTTGCTTGTGTAGCTGGATTACAACTTACATAAACAATGGTTGGTGCTTCCATCTCTAATAATTTTCGCACTAGTTTTTCGTGCATTCCTGCTCTTGGGGGATCTGTAATAATGACGTCTGGTTTTCCATGCACTTCAAAAAATGCATCATCACAAATATCAATTACATCTCCTGCAAAAAATGCAGTATCCTTTAGACCATTGATAGAAGCGTTTATTTTGGCATCTTCAATAGCATCTGCAACAAATTCTACACCCACAATTTTCTTAGCTTGCTTGCTACAAAATATACCAATACTTCCTGTGCCACAATATAAATCATACACTACTTCTTTGCCAGTGAGTTCTGCAAAATCTCTTGTAACTTGATATAATTTAGTTGCTTGATAAGAATTGGTTTGAAAAAAAGATTTAGGACTTATTTTAAATTGGAAGTCTTCTAGTTTTTCTGTGATATAGCCATTTCCAAAATATACTTGTGGCACCAAGTCTTGCATACTATCATTACGCTTTGTATTAATAGTATATAATAGTGTAGTGATTTGAGGAAAGTCTTTTAATAAAAGATTAAGTAATGCCTCTCTTTTTTCTTTGTCTTCGTACCCCAGAATAATATTCACCATCCATTCACCC
>JALRFB010000097.1 GCA_023256555.1 Sediminibacterium sp.
ATTCTATCTTTTACAGCGGTGGTTTTGATAAACCATGCATCCAAAGGATAGTATAATATTGGCTTGTCTGTTCTCCAACAATGCGGATAATTATGTTCGTATTTTTCAACTTTGAAAGCACGATTTTCTTTTTTCAACTTTACACAGATGTCCACATTCACATCTTGAAAATCTTTTTCGTCTTTATAATTCTTTACATATCTACCACTAAACTCTCCCACACCTTCAACAAATTTTCCTTCACGATCAACTAGTGTAATGATGCCTAAATTATTTTTTTGACCTACCTTATAGTCATCTGCACCAAAAGCAGGTGCTGTATGTACAATACCTGTACCATCTTCTGTGGTAACAAAATCTCCAAGAATAATTTTAAATGCATCTCCTTCAAATATTGCAGGATTATTTGCATCAAAAGGCATTAACTGTTCGTAACGCAAATTATTTAATTGCGATCCCTTGAATTCTGATAATATTTTCCAAGGCAAAATTTTATCACCTTCAGCAAAATTGTCGATCGTTAAACCTTCTTCTTTAAAATATTTTGGAAGTAACGCTTTCGCCAAGACTACATTCACAGGCAAAGCAGTGTATGGATTATAGGTCGCTACCAATACATAATCAATGTTTGGACCCACTGTTAAACCTAGGTTAGAAGGCAGGGTCCATGGCGTGGTGGTCCATGCCATAAAATAAATATCTTGATTGTTTTTATTCGCTGCTGCTGCATCAAATAAAAACTGACTATCTACAGATGCAATCGCTTTAAACATCACCACTGCAGAAGTATCTTTTACATCTTTGTAAGTGCCCGGTTGATTTAATTCATGAGAACTTAAACCAGTACCTGCAGCGGGAGAATAAGGTTGTATACTTACACTCTGATATAAATAACCTTTCTTGTATAAAGTACTCAAGATCCACCAAAGTGTTTCAATATAATTATTGTCAAAAGTGATATATGGATTATTTAAATCAACCCAATACCCCATTTTATTAGTTATATCATCCCACTCTTTCTTGTACCTTAAAACTGCTTCTCTACATTTTTTATTATACTCTTCGATCGTAATCTTCTTACCAATATCTTCTTTAGTAATACCCAATTCTTTTTCTACTCCTAGTTCAACAGGCAAACCGTGTGTATCCCAACCACCTTTTCTTTTTACTTGAAATCCTTGCATGGTTTTGTACCTGCAAGTCATGTCTTTTAAAGTTCTTGAAATAACATGGTGAATACCAGGCATCCCATTCGCACTTGGGGGACCTTCATAAAATACAAAAGGCGTTTTACCTTCTCTTAATGCTACTGATTGCTCAAATGCCTGCTCTTTTTTCCAGGCAGCTAATATTTCTGCCTCAATCAAAGGCAGGTTTAATCCATTAAATTCTGGGTATTGGTTGCTCATAAAAGGCTTATCCTAGCTGATTTTTAGGGCACGAAGGTACGAAATAAGCCTGGAAAAAACAGCTTAGGACTGGGGTTCAGAAGAGGTATTTTCTTCAATTTCTTCCTTAAAAAAGCGATTTTGAAAGACAAATAAGGCAATTACCCCTGTACTGATAGCCATATCTGCAAAATTGAATACAGGTCTAAAGAACTCAAATTCTTCCCCTCCCCAAATCGGGAACCAAGTTGGGAAATGAGCATCTCTAATAATGGGGAAATAAAACATGTCTACCACTCTTCCATGTAAAAAAGAGGCATAGCCTCCACCTTCTGGAAAAAGATGCGCCACCATTGTCGTATATGGAACACTGGCTTCGAATATCATACCATAAAACATACTATCAATTAAATTGCCCACCGCTCCAGCATAAATCAATGCAACACAGATAATAAATCCACTATGGTATTTTTTTTCTATAAAACCTTTGATTAAAAAAGTACCCCAGATCACTGCAGCCAATCTAAATAAAGTCAATGCTATTTTACCCCAGTCCCCTCCAAATTTTAATCCCCAAGCCATACCCTCATTTTCTATAAAATGTAATCTTGCCCAATTACCTATAATGGCATGTTCTTCTCCAATGAAAAAATTAAGTTTAATGTAAAACTTTATAGCTTGATCGATGAATAATATAAGTAAGATAAATAGGGTTACTTTTTTTCCGTTCATGATTATTTTTTTGCTGCTGCTTGCTTTTGTTTATTAGTAAAAATGGAATAAAGGATAGAACCAGTAATACAAAAAACAATAACTAATAATGACATTATTACTTGACTATTTTTATCCAATACCATACTAATATAATGTTCACCCAACATTTTCACTCCGATAAATACTAATACAATCGCAATGCCTTGTTGTAAATGTTCAAACTCATTCACTGCACCTCTTAATAAAAAGAACAAAGACCTTAAACCCAAGATGGCAAATATATTAGATGTATAAATCACTAAGCTGCTATTAGAAATACCCATAACAGCAGGAATGGAATCTAACGCGAATACCAAGTCGATTGCTGCTAACAAAACCACCACCACAAAAAGACTTGTATATACAGGTCTTCCATTTTGCTTTACTATAAACTTACCATCACCATCTGAATTGGAAAGAGGCAAGAATTTTTTCAAAAATTTATAAACGGGTGATTCATGCGGATCAAAATGGTCATCGCTATTAGCAGTATACATTTTAAAACCTGTATACACCAAGAAGACACCAAATATATATAAGATCCAAGCAAACTTGGCAACTAATGCAACACCCACTGTAATAAATAAAACCCTGAAAATAATAGCGGCTAAAATGCCTATTAATAATACCCTAGAAGTATGTTGTTCTTTTACTTTGAATGAATCAAAAATTAAAATGAAAACAAAAATATTATCAATACTCAAGCTCCATTCCATCAAATAACCGCTCAAAAATTCTAAGCCCAATTTTTGTCCTTCTTCAATCCACATAAAAATAAAAAATCCCAAAGCCAATAAAACCCATAAAAAGGTTTGTCTTAAAGCTTGTTTAATGGATATAGTAGCATTCTTCTTACTCAAAAAACCTAGGTCAAGAATAAGTGCAGTGACAATTACTGCGCCAAAAACACTATATACAATTTGATCTGTTGTCATAAAGTAAAGATAAGTCAAGAATGGCTATGCTGCAAATTGACGTTTTCTATATGAAATTCCAGCATAGTAAGCTAACCATAAAATGATCAATGGTAAAATGGTTAAAATTGCCTGCCAATAGATGCGATATTTAGCAATTTTTTCTTGATTCAAAGTTCTTACAATCCATTCTTTATCTCTTGCTGCTAAAATATCTTCCGATTCATTCAAGTAGGCAATGGCGTTGGTGAAAAAATCTCTATTACCAAACTGATAGCCCTCCATAGGAATCATTCCCATAGGTAAAGGACCAGTAGAAGATTGAATATGGTTGGTCAATATATCTGCATCAGCCATTACAATCTGTTTGGATGGTTTTAAAGATTTTGATTGATACACATTTTTTGTATTAGACTGAATCGAATCTCTCCAACTAGCACTCAATCTGTTGGCAAAAGGTGATTTAAATACTCCTTCTAATAAAACAGCTACAGGAATATTGGATTTCTTGAAACTTTGTAAATCTTCTTCTCCATTCACTGTACTTAAGGAAATTAAACTTGGAGAGCTAACTATTCTACTATTTGTATCAGTGCTTAATAAAATTGTTTTTTGAATACCTGGTAATGCAAGGGTATCAATACTTGCTGGGAATTGTGCTAAAACCCTATCCATATTTTTAACTATTCTATTTGTCGGATTTCCGTTCAATAATGGATAATAAGGCCAAGGAATTCTTTGTATCACCGGGTTACCAGATGCATCTTTACCAGTAACAATGGGCAACTTACTGCAATTCAAGTCTTGTAATAAATTGTTATTCATTCTTACTCCATAACTAAAAAGCAGGTTTTGTAATTGTAAATTTCTCTCATAAGCAATATAAGATCCGGATGATTTTTGTAAACTGTCATATTCTGCATATAAAGGATCTATTGCCCAAATAATATTTCCACCATTCATAACATATTGATCTATCTTAAGCTGATCTAACTCTGAAAAAGGCAAAGTGGGTTTTACAATTAATAAGGTTTTTATTTTACTTGCATCAGGGTAACCTTTTTTTAAATCGAAAACAACCAAATTATATTGATGTCTTATAGACTGACCCAAGTCATTCACTGATAAATCTACTGGCTCTCCATTACCTATCAAATAACCAATAGTAGGTATATCAACTCTATCTAAATAATATATAGCTTGTACAATTTTGAATTCTAGTAAAGAAATGGCTGCTACAATAGAAGCATCTTTATCTTCTTCTGGAATATCTTTTATAATATTATACGGCTTATAATATTTTTTACTAGTTCTTAGATCAATAGCCATTGGTTGCTTACCTGGCATTTCAATTAATATTCCAGGAATCACCAATTGGTCTATTCTCTGATCTCCTTTGGACGCATCTGATTGTACTCTTTCGATAGGCAAACCCAATCTACTTAAGCTATCATACACTTGGTACAAAGCTGTATCTGAAAATTGCTCACTTGGTATGTCTAATTGCCAACTCAAATTCTCTTTATTCTGCCCAACCAGTTTCTTAACCATTTCTACTGTAGCAATAGATAGTTTTTTATACTCTATAGGCAACTCACCTCCTAAATAAACATGAATTTTAACAGGTGTCT
>JALRFB010000098.1 GCA_023256555.1 Sediminibacterium sp.
GACTTGTCATAATTAATGTAAATGAACAAAGAAGTAATTATTTTAGAATTGGCTTCATTATTACGTTCATTGGATTTTATCCAAGAGGGCCAGGCATTTATTAAAACAAAGTTGACAGATAAATTAGAGGATGCAACAGATCTAACAATTATAAATTGGGCAGAAGATATTCACCAACAAATATTAAATAGAGAATTGGCCATTCAATTGCTCAAAAAAGATGTTCAGCAATTAGACAGGTCATTGAAGTTGCTAAGTGGGAATAAAGAAATAGGGAAGGAGAGACTTGAAAAAATGAAAAAATATAAAGATCAGGTGAATTATCTAGAGCAAGAATATCTTATTTGGAAAAATAATGTTAATAATTATATAGAACTATCAGGTACTTCTGCTAATTAAATAATTGAGCTAATTTTTTCTCTTCTAAAATAGTGATTTTACCTTCTTTGATTTCGATTAATTTTTCTGATTTAAAGTCGGATAAGGTTCTAATTAAACTTTCAGTTGCAGTACCCGCTATATTGGCTAGATCTTCTCTAGAGATGGCAATTGAAAAATGTTCTTTTTGTTCTGAATCATATTTTTTCTTCAAGGTTAATAGTGCATCAGCGACTCTTTTTCTAAGACTATGATAAGCTAATGCAACTAGTTGTTGTTCTTTCTCATTGATATTATTTGCTAAGAGTTTAATTACTTTCAAAGCAATTTCGTGATTGTTTGAAATCAATTCTTCAAATTCTTTTCTTGGAATGACTCTAATAGAAGATTCTTCCAATGTTTCTGCAAACTCTTCATAAACCTTGTTTTCTATCAAAGAAGCATAGCCAAAAAAGTCTCCTGCAGATAATAAATTAGTAATTAATTCTTTTCCAGTTTCACTAGATTTATAAATCTTAACTTTCCCAGATTCGATATAAAATAACTTATTAGGATGTTGCCCTTCAGAATATATAACTTGCTTCTTTTTATATTCAACAATGTCATGACTCTCTAATCGTTCATGCATTTCATCTTTATGGCCTAATTCGGAAACTATTTGACTCCAAGTTTCCATATTACTTATAGCTCTATTTTGTAAGTTTTTAATTTTATCTAATCTGGTTTTAATGGCATTGATTAATTCTGCATCTGTGAATGGTTTTGTGATATAGTCATCTGCGCCCATTTCCATTCCTTTTCTCAAATCGGAGCGCTCGCTTTTAGCGCTTAAGAAAATAAAAGGAATATGTTGTAGGGCTTCGTTTTTATTGATGATTTGATAAACTCCATAGCCATCTAAGACAGGCATCATGATGTCGCAAACAATTAAATCTGGAGGATTGCTTAAGGCCAATTCAATTCCTATTTTACCATTTTCAGCTGTAGAGACTTGGTAGCTAGCTAAACTTAAAATTTCTGCTGTATTTTCTCTTAGTGATTCATTGTCTTCAATTAGTAAAATTTTTTGCATTTCGATTAGTTTAAGTTCAAATTGGTTCATTGGGAAGTTTAATACTAAATTGACTTCCTTGTTCTAATTCACTATTGTATTGAATGGTACCATCTATTAAATCAATATATCTTCCTACAATATGTAATCCTAAGCCAGTGCCTTGTATGTTGGTTACATTGGAAGCCCTAAAAAAGCGTTCAAATAAATGAATTTGATCTTCTTTGGGTATTCCCATTCCTTTATCTATTATGTTGATGGTGGCTGTATTTGAATCTATAGTCGTGACAATTTTTATTGGTGTATTTTCTGGAGAAAATTTAATAGCATTGGATACTAAGTTGATTAATACATGTTTTAATAAATTACTATCACTATTTATCAAACTAGTTCCATTATGTTCATGTACTAAAGTTTGTCCTGACTTCAAGAGAATGGACATTTCATAAATAATGGCTTCTATAAAATCTTTTAGATCAAAAGGTTCTTTATGAATATCAATTTTCCCTTCTTCTATTTTACCTAGAGATAAAAATTCATTCAATATATCAGTCAAAGTTTTCACAGAAGACTTGATTCTGTCAATATGCTTATCTCTCTTAGCTTGATCTTCTGTAGTGGTATATTTAGATAATAGTGAAACCGAAGATAGGATAGTGCTTAGTGGTGTTCTGAATTCATGAGAGGCCATAGTGACGAACCTAGACTTTAGGTCATTGACTTCTTTTTCTTTTTCTAGGGACTTAGTTAATTCTTCATTGGCTTTTCTAATAGTAATATCAATGATAAAGGCAATGGTGTATTTTTGTTCTTCTTTGGTAAAATGTCCTAAACTTATTTCTACTGGAAATTCTGTTCCGTCTTTTCTTAAAGCAGATAAGATCATATTAGCTCCCATAGGTCTTGCCTGAGGTTGACTATTATAATTCGTTCTATGTTGAACATGTTTGTGATGATATCTTTGAGGGATAAGTTTTTCAAGTACTAAACCAATCATCTCATTGTCTCCATAATGGAATAATTCATGGGCGAAATGATTGGCCATATCAATTATTCCATCCCCATTTACAACAATAATACCAATGGAGGCGGAATTGAATAAGGCATCAAATCTCAAATCTTTGTTAGCCACTGTAGACATTCAATGGATTTTCTTAAAGTTACAAAAAATACCTTTATTTAACTGATTTTTAAGGGTTTGTATTCTAATAACGCCTTATTATAGGATACTTTATATTAAATTATAAATATTATAAAAAATTAAATATGAAATAATTTGACAAAAACAAGTCAAAAAATTATATTTTTACCTTATAAATAATATATATAAATTAATATAATATAAATCAATAATCCCAAACCTATGAAAAAAGCAAGTATCCTGACTGTAGCCATTTTAAGCTGTTTAGTAGTTTTTGCACAAACAGATAGTGTTAAAAAATCAAATACCACTTATACAATATATATAGATGGATATTTTAAGTCTGATTTTGCAGGATTTAAAGAAAACAATAAAACAAGTTTTACTAATACTGACGGAAAAGCTTCTTTGGGAATGATTTCTATGAAAGTAGATCATAGTTTTTCAGAAAAATGGACAAGTAGTTTGGATTTGGGATTTGGTAAAAGAGCGGAGGAGTTCTCTTATAATGATAAAGGCCTTGCCACAGCTTTCAAACAAGCTTATATAAGTTATGCGCCAAATTCAATTTTAAAATTCAGTGTTGGTAAGTGGGCTACTCATGTTGGTTATGAATTATTAGATGCTTATGCTAATAGAAACTATAGTATGAGTTATGGGTTTTCTTATGGACCATTTTTTCATACAGGGATCAAGGCAGATATCGCTTTAGGGGGTAAATCTGCGATGATGATTGGTTTAGCTCAACCAACTGATTTTGTGAGTTCCACTTCTTCAGATAAAGTAGTAATTGCACAATTTAGTACTGCCAGTGTTAATGATAAATTAAAAGGGTATTTGAATTTTCAAGGTGCAAAAGATAAAGCACAATTTGACTTGGTGTTAAATGGAGTTGTTAATTCGGTTTTTGCAATCAATTATGATGGTACTATTGCCAATATTGCTGGAAATAATTGGACTAGTAATGCATTGTATTTTAATTATGATCCTACTGCTAAAGTTGGATTTACTTTAAGATCTGAATATTTTAATGATGTTCATTCTGCAGTAGGTGTGGGAACATCTATTTTTCAAAACACTTTATCGGCAAATGTTCATTTTAACAAATTGACTATCATCCCTGAAATTCGTTTCGATAATGCCAAAGACAAAGTGTTTTTCAACAAGAATAATAACTTAAATCAGTATGCAGGTAATTTTATTATCGCTGCGGTATATAAGTTTTAAAAATAGTCGTAAAGATTTATTGGTTTTTTAGCAAGCAATCGTTAATCGGGCCCCATTTCTATGGGGCCCTCTGTTTTTGTGATCTTATTTAATTTTTTGCTTACATTCATAGTATAAATCCATACTATGAAAAAATATTTATTGATATGCATGCTTATTGTATTTTGTTCTATTAGTCAATCTACTTTTTCTCAAAAAAACAATAAGACTGGTGCAGTAAGAGTAGTAGTAGCGGGTACGTCCCATGGTCATTCTGCATGGATTTTAAATAAAGCAAAGTCAGATGAGATGGAGATTGTTGGTATTTATGAGCCTGATAAAAAATTGGCAGAAAAAAATGCTTTCAAATACCATCTAGATCCTTCTTTGTTTTACAATGATTTAAATAAGGTATTAGATAAAGTAAAGCCCGAAGCTGTTTTGGCATTTGGCTCAATAAAAGAACATTTATATGTTGTTCAAGTAGCTGCTCCAAAAGGAATACATATTATGGTTGAAAAACCTTTGGGGGTTAGTTTGAAAGATGCTGAATTAATGAAGACGATAGCAGAAAAAAATAAAGTACTGTTATTAACCAATTTTGAAACATCATGGTATCCTAGTACTTATGAAACATTTAGATTATTGAAGGATAGTAATTATGTTGGACAAATTAGAAAAGTAGTATTTCATCATGGGCATCAAGGGCCTAGGGAAATAGGAGTAGGGGATGAATTTTTTAATTGGTTAACAGATCCAATTAAAAATGGTGGAGGTGCTATTGTAGATTTTGGATGTTACGGGGCCAATTTAATCACCTATTTAATGAAAGGGGTATTACCTAATTCAGTAACTGCAGTAACTAATCATTTCAAGCCAGGTCTTTATTCAAAAGTAGACGATGATGCCA
>JALRFB010000099.1 GCA_023256555.1 Sediminibacterium sp.
CATTCATTAGTTTTTTTCGCTTAGGGTCGGAGGGAGGTGTAAAAAGATGGGTCTGAAGCGCGCTGTCTGGTACAAAGTCGCTTAGAATCACCCCCGCTTTTTTATAGATTTCTCCTTCTTCGAATAAACTCTTCCCAATGGCTACCACTGCTTTAATAATATCCGGGGTAATTTGAGTGGGATTGTCTAGTACGGTATATCCATTAACTTGTTTGCCTCGATGGTAATGACTTAGTGCCAAATTCACTGGCGCTTTTTTTAATAAGAATACACTTACACCTTTAGCCGCACTATGTTGTCTTCTTAATTTTTCTGCAGCCCTTGTAGCATAGGTAGCCAATGCCTCTTCAATTTCTTGCCAATCCCTTACATCCCTTCCAAACATTCTTGTAGTAGCAATCATTTTTTTCTCGGTGCGAGGTGCTTGCATGGCATGTGTTTTATGTCCCTTTAACTCTCGTATTAATTTAATACCTACAATGCCTCCTAAAAAACGCTTGCCCCAACTAAGGTCTTTGATACTTAAATTATAGGCATTGTGTATACCATATGTTTTTAATTTTTCTGCATACTGAAATCCAATGCCCCAAATATCTTCAACAGGTGTTTGTTGTAATGCTGCTTGAATGAGTCTCGTGTTATGTAGCACTACTACACCCTTGGTTTTTATTTTATTTTTTTTCGCTAATCTATTGGCCACTTTACTGAGCACTTTGTTGGGTGCTACTCCAATAGATACAGGAATACCTGTCCATTCTTCGATGGTTGTTTTCAAGTGAATGCAATAAGCTTGTAATTCTTCAGGATTGATATGTGTTAGATCAATAAAAGCTTCGTCTACCGAATATACTTCCACGCAATCCTTTGGTAGCAATGCTCTCATGGTTTCCATCACCCGCCAACTCATGTCTCCGTACAAATGATAATTGGAAGAGAAAGTAGTTACGTTATTTTTTTCCATCATTTCTCTTGCCTGAAAATAAGGGACTGCCATTTTTATTCCTAAGCGTTTTGCTTCATCCGATCTAGACACAATACAACCATCATTATTACTTAAGACCACAATAGGGCTATGTAATAATTTAGGATCAAATAATCTTTCACAGGAGCAATAAAAACTATTGCAATCAACAATGCCTTGCATATAAAAAATTACAAACCATGAATTACATAAGTCACCACACCCCAGGTACGGTAGTCTTCTAAATGTTCAACATGAATCGCACCGTATTTTTTATTCTCTGGTAATAGGGTTACACTATGTGCTTGCATTTGTAAACGACGCACTAAAAATTCTCCATTCAAAATAGCCACTACTACTTTACCCGAACTAGGAGGGATGCTTCTGTCTACAATTAAAGTATCTCCAATATGAATACCAGCACCAAGCATGGCATCGCTATTAACTCTAAAGAAAAAAGTAGCGGGCTTGTTCTGTACTAATTGCTCGTTAAGGTCGATACCTCTTTCCATAAAATCGTCCGAAGCCGCTCCAAATCCGGTGGCATTGGCTTGTACTACTTGTTGGGCCTGGTAGTTTTTATTGATCTGTTGGGTGGCCATCCCCTCCACAGGTTCCTTATCTATAAATTGCATAAAACTAAATTTATTAGCAATATTAACTAAATAATTTAGTATTTTAATGATTATTTTCTCAGATTTTTAGACCATTATAGACTGTTCAAAATCAGTTCTTTAGCAATATTAGATCGGTGCTAAAGTTGTATCTTGGGGCATAATTGCTGCTGTATGGCCAAATTTTTTATAGATCCCAATATTGCGAGGGCAAAGACCATTGATACTAGTTTTTATTTAGACCCTGCTTGTTTGGAAGCGGCGAAGGAAAAAATATTTGCTCCAAGTTGGCAATATATTGGCCATACCGGGATGGTGCCCAATGCAGGAGATGCGTACCCATTTAAATTATTAGAAAATTACATAGACGAACCCTTGGTATTGACCAAGGACAAAGAAGGGCATCTTCATTGTTTGAGTAATGTATGTACACATAGAGGAAATTTAATGGTGTATGAACCTTGTAGCGCTTTAAAACAATTGCGTTGTAAATATCATGGACGTGCCTTTCATTTGGATGGCAAATTTGTTTCGATGCCAGAGTTCAAGGATGTAGAAAATTTTATTCCAGAGAACAATCATTTACATCATTTGAATTTATATCAATGGGGTCCACTATTGTTTACGCAATTAAGTAAGGGCGTAGATCCTGCATTGTATTTTAGAGAGATGGAAGAAAGAGTAGGATGGTTGCCTATTCATCATTTACAATTTGATGCAAGTAGATCGAATGATTATTATATCAAAGCCAATTGGGCATTGTACTGTGAAAATTATTTAGAAGGATTCCATATTCCTTTTGTGCATCCGGGCTTGAGTGTATTTTTAGATTTTAAAGATTATACCACAGAAACTTTTAAGTATGCTAGTGTACAATTGGGTATTGCAAAAAATAACGAGCACTGTTTTGATATTCCTGCAGGTCATCAAGATGCAGGAAAGAATGTAGCAGCTTATTATTTTTGGGTATATCCCAATATGATGTTCAATTTTTATCCGTGGGGTTTATCGGTGAATATTGTGACACCGATAGATGCAAGTAATACTAAAGTGAGCTTCTTGAGTTTTGTATATGATGCATCTAAGATTGGACAAGGAGCAGGTAGCGGATTAGATACAGTAGAACAAGAAGATGAAGAGATTGTGCAATTTGTGCAACAAGGTATTCGCTCTAGATTCTATCACTATGGCCGCTATGCCACTCAGCGTGAACAAGGCACACACCATTTTCATAGTTTGTTGGCTGATGATATGAATAAGTAGCAACTTATTCTACCCAACGAATCGCTACAGTCCAATTAGATCCGGCGCCAATATGAAAAGTATCGGCCATACTTCCTTGATTTAATGCAAAAGATAGATTCATTAAACTATTTAAGTATGCTAATGGTTTACCCACTGCTACAGCACCAAAAGTATTTTCAAAAGGCATTATGCCAGTATACACTAATTTATTCGCGTGAAATATTTGTACTTGTATGGAATTCTTTATATGTGCAATAGCATTAAATGCTTTCCAATTGTCTTGATTGATATTGGTCCATATATTGCCATATTGAATATCTAAAATATCGATACCCCCTTTCAATATACCGTTGGTTAAACTTGCTTTCTGAAAAGGAATTAATTGAAGCGAACTACTTGTAATAGGTCCAACTTGCGCAAATGAAATAGTATGTGAAGCTAATTTGGCTGCAGTGTATGCATATACATCTCTTCCATGAAAAGTATAAGAAGCGCCAGAGTTTTTTCTTCTATTGGTCACTTCGTCAATCTCTCTAATGGTATCAATGCCGAGAGAATTTGCAATTAAAGTAAATGTGCCATTATCGGGACTTACAATATAATGCCCAGTTTTAGTTTTCACCACCACCGATTTTCTTGCAGTGCCAACACCTGGATCTACTACAGAAACAAAAACAGTACCTGCTGGCCAATAAGGAACTGTTTGATCTAATCTATAAGCCGCTTCCCAAATATTAAATGCAGGTATATCATGAGTGAGATCGTATAATTTTAAACTAGGATCCACTGAATTGGCTACTCCCTTCATTGCAGATACTGCGCCATCCTTGGTGCCAAAATCTGTTTGAAATACCACGATACCATTTTGTGCGAAGCTGTTTGAAAAAAATGTACAACTCATTAAAAGAGTAATGATAAAATGTCTCATAGTATTCAGGGTATATTTTTAATAATGAACTATATAAAAAAAGTCCCAATTGCTTGGGACTTTAAAGTTATTCAATTTAAGCTATGCTTTAAAACTTGAAAGCTAATTTGGTGAAAATTCTTAAACCATTGTAGCCCATTTGAACGCCATCCCATGGTCCACCAGTTTCGTTGTCACCTGCCCAATATTTAGCAGTAGGTACCACAGCGAAGTCTGGGTGGATATTAAAGATATTGTCAGCTCCAAAAATCCAAGTAGATGATTTACTTAATTTCAAACTAGCATAAATATCAGTAGTAGCTTTACCTCTGTAGTTAAATATTTCTGGTACAAATACATTTTCATTTGCATCGGTAGGTACCATTGGGTTGATACCATCGCCATTATATCCAAAACCAGTTAATTGTAAGTTTCCGAAATAAGTCATTCTTGCGCCTAAAGTAAATTTCTTAGCACTAAAGTCAGCGCTGAAAGAATATTTAGATTCTGGTGCAGATGCTTTTAAGAAATATTGTTCTCTGTCGTTAAAGAAAGTATTAGCATTATAAGTATTCGTGTTTAATGCTGCAGGTACATGAATATCATCTATTTTAATGCCTTGAAAATTTGCAACAAATAAGAACTTCATTTTTTGGGTAGCGCTAATTCTCAAATTATAATCTGCCACTACATCTACTCCTGTATTCGTTGTATTCACAGCGTTTGCAAAAAATTGAGCAGTAGCAACGCCCAAAGAATTTAATTTTGAAGTTAATGCTGCTGGTAAAGTTGGGTCAGATGCGCTAAATAAGCCAGATAATACTACACGGTCTTTCATTTGAATATTATAACCGTCCACTGTTAAGTTAAAGTTTCTGAAAGGCT
>JALRFB010000009.1 GCA_023256555.1 Sediminibacterium sp.
TGATATGAAAAAGATGGTAAAATGGTTTGGTCAATTAAAAGCCAATAATATAGAACCTGTGCTTCCAGTGGACGAAGAGCCTGAAGCATAAGTACTGCCCAATATTTATAAAAAGCTTATCCAAATAGGGTAAGCTTTTTTATTATCCTTAAATTGCAATTATAAAGAAGGACTTATGAAAAAAATGCTGTTTATACTACTTGTATTATTAAGTTGTCAAATTACATTGGATGCTCAAACACGTGCAGAAAAAAAATGGGTAAAACACCAGTTTAAGTCTTTAAGCTTAGACGAAAAAATTGCTCAACTCATGGTGCTTAGAGCACATAGTAATTGGGATACAAAAAAAGTAGACTCATTGGCAGACTTAATTAAACAGTATAATATTGGTGGACTTTGTTTTTTTCAAGGTGGACCTATTAGACAAGCTATTCAAACCAATAATTATCAACGAATAGCTAAAACACCTTTACTCATTACCATAGATGCTGAATGGGGGGTTGGAATGCGCTTAGACAGTGTAGACATGTTCCCAAGACAACTTTCTTTAGGGGCAATGCCTAACAACCAATTGGTTTATCAAATGGGAGCGGCCATTGCTGCACAGTGCAAGCGTTTAGGTATACAAGTTAACTATGCGCCAGATGTTGATATCAATAATAATCCAGCAAATCCAGTAATTAATGATAGAAGTTTTGGACAAAATAAAAAAACAGTCATTGACTATGGTATTGCATATATGAAAGGATTACAAGACAATGGCATCATGGCAACAGCAAAACATTTTCCTGGACATGGCGATGTCAGCGTAGACTCACATAATGATATTCCTGTTGTAAATAAAACCAGAGCCGAATTAGACAGTTTGGAGCTTGCTCCTTTCAAAGCTTTAATCAATGCAGGCATTGAATCGGTGATGGTAGCACATTTGTCTGTACCAGCTATTGATAATGCAGAAAAGCGCCCAACTTCACTATCAACAAAAGCAGTGAATGGTGTACTTAAAAATGAATTAGGATTTAAAGGCATCAGTGTAACAGATGCCTTGGATATGAAAGCAATAAGTAATTATTATCCAGAAGGAGAAGCCAATGTTCAAGCAATTTTAGCAGGAAATGATATGTTGTGTTTGCCAGGAGATATAGGACAGTCTATTAAAAAAGTAAAGGAAGCCATTACTGAAGGAAGATTGACATTGAAAGATATTGATACTAGGGTTAAAAAAGTTTTAAGTGCGAAATATAGGTATGGATTAAGTCAAGTGAAATTAATTGACACAACCAATATTATTGCAGATTTAAATCAATCTGTTATTTCTCTAAAAACTGCAATGGCTAAACAATCTCTTACCTATGTCAATGCTAACCAAAGAACAACCATTAAAAAAGGACAAAGAATTGCTTACCTAGTACTTAATTCAAATAAAGCAAATGTAATTAGTAATGCACTTAGCATTGGATATGAGGCAAGTGTTTATTTTGCTAATGGTTCAGATAGTAATACTTTGAAAAATATAGAACATCAATTAGCAGGTTATGATCAGGTAATTGTGGGCTTACACAATTATAATAGAAAACCTGCAAATCATTTTGAAATCCCTTCTAACTTAATTCAGTTTTTAAATAAATCTGGACATGAAAGTTGGACACATATCATATTAGGTAACCCCTATGCAGTAGCAGAATTTCCTAATATTCATAATATATTATTTGCTTACGAAGACAATGCTCAAACACAAAAAGCGGTATTACAATGGTTAGAAGGAACTATTGAAGCAGTTGGAGTATTACCTGTAACTGTTACAGACCAATACACATATGGCACAGGACATTCTCAACCATCCACTACAAAAACAGTAGTCCAACAAGAAGCGTCAACTGGAATACAAATAGAGAAATTGGCAGCAATAGATTCTTTAGTGGCAGACGCTATTCAAAAAAAAGCCATCCCAGGTTGTCAGGTATTAGTAGCAAAAAATAATCAAATTGTTTTTAATAAATCTTATGGAACAATTGCTGGAGAAGGATCCGCTCCAGTTACCAACCAAACTTATTACGACCTGGCATCGGTAACTAAAGTAAGTGCTACCACAGTTTCCATTATGAAATTAGTTGAAGAAGGAAAAATTAATATTGACAAAACTATCGGAGATTATTTACCATGGGTAAAAGGAAATGACAAAGCCAACATAACATTAAGAGATTTATTATTACACCAAGCAGGTTTATATCCCTACATAAAATTTTATGAGCAATTATTAAATGCGGATGGTAGTTTAAATAGCCAATTGGTGATCAATACCCCTGATGCAAAACATCAGCTAATGATTTCACCAAATAAATATTTAGCTAATTACTGGATAGACACCATTCAACAACAAATTTTAAGAAGCCCTGTAACTGTAAGCGGGAAATACATTTATAGTGATAATGATTTTATATTTCTTGGGAATATTGTAGAAAAAGTTACTGGGATGAATTTAAACGAATATGCAACCAAAACTTTTTACCAACCATTGTCAATGAGTAGTACCGGATATCTACCCTTACAAAAAACTAATTTAAACAATATTGCTGCAACAGAATTGGACAACTATTTTAGGAAAGAATTAGTTCAAGGAACAGTACATGACGAAGGGGCTTCAACAATGGGAGGAATTGCTGGACATGCTGGACTATTCAGCAATGCTACTGATTTAGCTAAATTATATTTAATGTTATTAAATAATGGCAGCTGGGAAGGCAAACAATATTTGCAAGCATCAACCATACAAAATTATACCGGTTATAATAGCCCAAATAGCAGAAGAGGCTTAGGTTTTGATAAGCCTGAAAAAGATAATAAAAACTTAAAAGAACCCTATCCTAGCAAAAGTGTATCTCCGAGTACTTTTGGACATACTGGTTTTACAGGCACTTGTGTTTGGGCAGATCCGGAACATCAATTATTGTATATCTTCTTATCAAATAGAGTTTTCCCAACTAGGGATAATAAAGCATTTAGTAGTTTAAACCTAAGACCTAATATTCAAGAAGTAATCTATAGTGCATTATTATAAAATGAGAATTGCATTCTTTTTATGTTTTAGTTTAATCTTACATTCATTGTATGCCCAAAATGATATTGGCGGCATTGGATCATGGAGAGAACATTATAATAATTCAAATATTAAGCAAGCGATAAAAGGTGATCGTATTTATTTAGCAACCACAAATCAGTTGATTGCCTACAATGAAAGTAATGGCAAAATTGAATTTATTGGTAAATCAAGTGGCCTGCACGAGATAGGTATTCAAAAAATTGCATGGGATACGAAAACAGAACAATTAATTATTGCTTATACCAATAGTGCTATTGATATCATGAAAGGAGGCCAAGTATATTTAATCAATGATATCAAAACAACAACATTATATAACAATAAGCAGATTAACAATATAAAAACAGCTGATGGTTTGGCATTTATTGAAACCACCTTTGGTATTGTAGTGATTGATCTTTCACAACATGAGATAAAAGAAACATGGCAGAACAAAGATTTAACTCAAGTAGAAAACAAATATCAGTATAGTAAAATTAGCAATACCACCTCCATGACTTTTCAAACTGATAGCTTAAAAGGAATTGCTTTTACTAACGATTTAAATAAATGGATAAAAATAGGAGGTCCTAAAAACTCAATAAAAGGAAATGGCTCTGCAAATAATGAACAATTAATCTTCCCTTTTTCAAACCTAATAAATGGGTTTGCAAATTATTCTGAAAATGGTTGGGTAAATTATTTTACTTTACAAAATACGTCCATCCCAAGTATAGACTATAGCGTCAATCATCCAAGTGATCCAATTTTCTGGCTAGCAAATTCAAAAACAGTTTACAGCTATGACGGCAATCAATTACAATTAGTCCAAGAAAGTCCAATAGGTCTAATTAAAAATATTGCATTTTCGAAAAATGGTAATGGCTGGATATTAAATGATCAAAAGGGATTGAATCTTATACAAAAAAATAATGCTAAAATATATCCACTCCCAACTGGAATGACCATCAATGGCAATGTAAAATTAATTGCCAATCAACAAGAACAGGTTTGGATTGCATGCCCATCTCTACAAGGTATTTATATATTTCAATCAGATAATTATTTTAATACAAGTACTTGGGTGCAAAAAACAACCGGTACCAACAACGGAAACCTTCCCAGTAATAAAATAACAAGTATTATAGAAGACAAAACCGGAGCGATATGGGTTGGAACAGATAATGGAATAGGTATATTTAATTGTAGTGATTTAAGCAAGGAAGCATGTAATGCTTATTTACCAATTGTAAAAAACAATGGATTTAATGCATATTTATTTCAAAAAGAAACTATTAACTGTATTACGGTGGATGCTGCAAATAGAAAATGGATAGGTACTAATAGTGGCGCCTGGTTGATCAGTCAAGATGGACTTAATATTATAGAACACTTTACAAAAGACAATAGTCCTTTACCAACAGATAGTATTCTTCAAATAATTATTGAGCCAAATAATGGTGAAGTGTTTTTTCAAACCAGTCAAGAATTAGTAAGCTATAGAGGAACCGCCACCAAAGAAGTTATACATCAAAAAGATTTATTCATTTATCCCAACCCGGTACCACCCAATTATGACGGACAAATCAGTATTAGGAATCTAGTAGAAAATGCCCATGTCAAAATCACCGATATCAATGGTAAATTAGTTTTTCAAACAAGGGCACTGGGCGGACAAGCCATTTGGAACGGGAAAACATACGAAGACAAACATGTAGCCACAGGAATCTATTTGGTTTTTGTCAGAGATGACGCAGGAAATGAAAAAGGAGTTGGCAAAATTTTAATAACCAAAGGATATTATTAAATATAATTAATCCTTAGTCATTTCAAAATTTTTGAAAGCTTTGAACTTCCAAGTGCCTTGATCCCCCTCAACTACTCTATACATAATTTGTCTTACCTTATTCGTTGGTGTCTTAATTGATGTATCAGAATCATATACAGGGAATTTTCTAAATAAAATACCTTCTACTAATTTATACTCATCCCCTCCTCTATACCCTTTACTCAAAACCATATCATTAGTAATATCGGGGAAATAAATTGGCATCAAACTTTCATTATTTTTTGAACTAACGCTTAAAATGGAGGGCTTACTATCTTTGTCTAAAAAATAGATTAAGATATCTGGGAATCCATCTAAATTTAAATCATCAATTTCAGAACCAGTTACCCTACCCTTTAGTTCAAAGGAAACCTCTCTAGCTTCTTGCTTAAAACCAATTGGTCTAATATTTAAAATATTTCGATCTACTAGTTTATTAAAGCAAGAAATTCTATAACCTGCTTTTCCTATTTTAAGGGTGCTATCGTATTTACTTACTACAAATTGACTATTAGCAGTAAAAACTATTAAAATAAAAGTCAAAAATAAAGGGAAGCGCATATTTTATTTTTATGATTCAAAGTTAATAGAATAGTTTTGAATTACCATTAATACATTACAAATGTCGTTTGAAATTCAGATATCATCGCTTGACCATTTTGAACAAATAACCCTTAGAGAATCCAATACAGGTAACAGTATTAGCATTTCTACAAGGGGGGGATTAATCAATGAATGGTTGATTGAGGGGAGCAGATCGATCATCAACGGCAACGACTTTTCAAATGGCTGGGGTAATTTTGAAATGAATGGATTTAAAAGTGGTAAAATGAGCCCTTTTTCTTGTAGGTTAGAAAATGGAACATTTACACATTTAGATCAAATCTATACTATTGAAAAATTTTATTTAGGAGAGCATGCTTTACATGGTATACTTTATGATGCTGTGTATACAATAGCATCAACAAAAATTAACGATGATAGCGCATCTGCCATTTTAGAATATAAATATAATGGAACAGACCATGGTTATCCATTTCCTTATAGCATTCAATTAGAGTGGCTACTTCAAACTAATCATTTAGTTAGTGTAAAAACCACCATCATTAATCATCATAACCAACCCATTCCTATAATGGATGGATGGCATCCTTACTTTAGTCTTAGCGCAAAAGTGAATGATTATAAACTACAATTCAAGAACAAAGGTAAAATTGAATACAATCAAAATTTGCTACCTACTGGTAAAATAAAAGAAGACAATAGGTTTAATGAAAGTACCCAAATTGGCGATTTACATTTGGATGATTGTTGGTTAATTGACGATCAATCTCCTAGTTGTACTATTCAATATGAAAAAGAAAAAATAATCATTACCCCTATTTGCAATTACCCATATTTACAAGTTTATACACCAGATGACAGAAAGAGTATCGCTATTGAAAATTTAAGTGCAGTACCAAATTGTTTTAATAATAAAATGGGGCTCCATATGATGAAGCCCCATGAATCTTGGGTGTTAGCTACAAGCTACCAATATTTTAAAGATTAACTACAGCAGTAATACTAATCTCTATGTTTACATTACGAGGTAAAGTTTTTACAGCTACTGTTTCTCTAGCAGGGAAATCTTTAGAAAAATAAGACCCATACACTTCATTCACTTGTGCAAATAAACTCATATCGCTTAAGAAGATAGTTGTTTTTACTACATGGGCAAAAGTCAATTCAGCTGCTTCTAAAATCGATTTAATATTTTCCATGACTTGCTTTGTTTCAGAAGCAATATCAGATAATACCAATTCACCTGTTTTAGGGTCGAAAGCCACTTGACCACTGGCAAATAAAAATCCATTTGCAATAACGGCTTGACTATAAGGACCTATTGGGGTAGGTACTTTTTTTGATTCGATGATCTGTTTTGACATAATAATTGATTAAGAATTGCAATTTCTTGTTTTTCTATCACTTGACCAACCTATTTTTGCAAAACAAATAAATATTGTGCCCAAATTACTGCATATAGATACTACCGGAGAAGAAGCCTTAATTGGACTCAGTTTTGATAATAAAATCATTGCTGAAGTAAAGAATACAGAAACCCAAAACCATGCCGGCTTTGTTCAAACAACCATACAGGCAATTTGCAAAGATCATGCATTTGATTTAAGTCAATTAGATGGGATTGTAGTGACCCTTGGCCCTGGAAGTTATACCGGTATGCGCGTTGGTTTAGCAAGTGCAAAAGGGATTGCCTATGCCTTAGACAAACCTCTGATAGGCTTATCTAGCCTAGCTTTATTAGCAAAAGCAGGTAAAAAGCAAATTACAAATACAGGTGTATCATATAAATTATTTTGCATGATTGATGCAAGAAGAATGGAAGTTTTTGGTGCCATTTATGATCAAGATGAAAATGCATTAACTTCTGAAGAAGCAATTATTTTAAACAAAGATTACTTACTTGATTTAAGTAAAGAAAGTACCCTATATTGTATTGGATCTGGAGCTGCAAAAGCGAGTCAACTAGTTGAAGACATGCATCTACAGTTGTTAGATAAGCATTATGGCGTCGAAGAGATGGTTCAATTGGGATTGAAGAAATGGCATTCAAGTCAATTTGAGGATCTAGCCTATGTAGGTCCTACTTATATTAAGGAATTCTATAGCATTCCACCTAAATCTTCCTAATAAACTGAATTTCTTTTAGTTGTTCATACTTGATTTAACCAATTAAGAAAATAAATTATATATATAATAATAAATTGTTATGTTTAAAATTATTAATGTAACTTCGTAGGACAATTTTAGTTTTAAACCCCCAATTAAGAATTGTCATGAACCAATCTTTACCCCAATTGCAACTTGCCAATGGCAAGGAGCCTCTCAAAGTAGATTTATTGCACAGTAAAAAAGCTGCAATGATCTTAAGAGCATTAAACCACAAACTACGTCAACAAATTTTAAAATTAATTGACGAGCATCAAAAGATGACCGTTACCGAAATTTATGTAAAATTGAGACTAGAACAATCTGTCGCTTCACAACACTTAGCCATTTTAAGAAGAGCTGGAATAGTTGGAACAATAAGAGAAGGAAAATTCATTTTCTACCTAGTGGATTATACAAGACTAGAACAAGTAAATCAATTTGTTGAACAACTAGTGGGTTAAATTTATTTGATGTTATTATCTATTGAACAATTTCAGAAGGTCCTTTCAGAAAATGATGTGTTTATTTTAGACACTAGACCACTTGAAGATCTTATTACAGGATATATCCCTAATGCTATTCATGCACCAAAGCATCAATTAGGTAAATTGATAGCAATGGGCTTTCTGCAATTAGAAAGTCCTATTGTGATTATTGCTCCAACAGGTGCAGAAGAAGAAGCAGATATTTTATTTAGAAAACTTGGCTTTACTAATTATAAAGGAGTTTTAATAAATGGATACGATGCATGGGTAGAAGCTGGCAATAAAATAGATATTTTAATAGACGTTGACATAGATGAATTAGCGATGGATATTCCATTTGATGAGTTCTTGATGGTACTAGATATAAGAGAAGAAGAAAAGTACCATCAAGGGCATATCAAAAATTCCTTAAATATTCCATTGGTTGAATTAGCCGATCCTGGTAGCATGTCTGAATTAGACGAGCATTTTAATATTTATATACTTAGTGATAATGGAGAAGACGCTAGTATAGCGGCTACTTTATTAAAGAAAGAAGGGATTCATAATAATAGAATTGTCAACGGAGGATGGGAAGCTGTACAAGAATTGAAAGATTCATTTACAATTGCAACATCAAAAGCACCTCCTAAGGTTGAAGATAATTAAGAAACCAAAAGTGTTGCATGTTTACTTGCATCATATTCATACTTAAATCTTCTGTGACTCCATAAATAATTAGCTGGCTCAAGCTTGATTTTTTCTTCTAACAACTTAACATACATAGCAGTGAGTTCGCCTTCTTTGTATGCATTAGGAGTAGTAGTCATTAAGGTATACTCCATATGATAATATCCTCTTTTGGTACTATAAAAATGTACAAACACCTGTGCTGTATTATTTAAAATAGCTCCCTTTTCTGGCCCTTTTACAAAAGGGGTATTTCTTCCAAAAAAAGGCACCCAAAATGCTTTCATCGGATTACTTGGATTTTGATCTGCCGCTAATGCCATTGCGTAAGGACCTTTATTAGCATATTGATGAAACTGGGTTTTAAACTGTGTTGCAGCAATCATAATACTTCCATACCTAGAACGCATATTCAATATCAACTTATTGAAAAAGCCATTACTTAATGGCATATATACTGCAATAAAAGGATACTTACCATATTTTGCTACACCCCAATTAGCATATTCCCAATTAAAAAAATGCCCAGCCATGATTTGTACATTTTGGCCAGTAGCATGCAATTCATTTAAAACTTCTACATTACTTGTAAATCGTTTTTCATAAGACGCAGTAGAAATAGAAATAAACTTAATTGTTTCTAAAAAAGAATCTGTAAATTTTTTATAAAATGCTGAAGCAATTTTTTTTCTTTCTTGCTCTGACTTCTCTGGGAATGCAATGGCTAAATTCTTCGCCACTACATCTACCCTATACTTTACAATATGTTGTAAGATAAATGCAAAAAAGTCACTGATCATGTAAAACACACGCCAAGGCAACAAAGACAATAAATAAAAAAAAGCGTAAAAAATATAATACATATTTTGAATGATTATTGTGGGTCTACCCAGGCATTATGCTCCTTTAATAATTGAATCAATTCATCCACTGCAATAGCGCTGTCTATATTGCGTTTCATTACTTCTTTTCCTTTATATAAAGTGATCTTCCCAACGCCACTTCCCACATAACCAAAGTCCGCATCGGCCATTTCTCCCGGACCATTTACAATACAACCCATAATAGCTATTTTCAAACCTTTTAAATGATGGGTCACTTTTCTAATTTTAGCTGTAGTTTCTTGCAATTCAAATAAAGTTCTACCGCAACTTGGGCAAGAGATGTATTCAGTTTTAGATATTCTTGTTCTAGTAGCTTGTAAAATACCGAAGGCAGTTGCATTTAAAAACTGTTCAACTGTTTTATTTTGAACATAATTTCTTCCAGAGACATTACTAAAATTTTGAGTAGCAGCAGTATATGCTTCTGAAGTTAATCCCAAACAAATACCATCTCCCATACCATCTAAGAATAAAGCACCAGTTTCAGTTGCATAATGAATCAAATGTTCATCAATGGTAGTCCAATTACTATCGGTCACTAAAATAACAGGAGTACTAATATTCAAGTCCATTAATCTAATGATCATTCTTCTAACAGCAGACATGGCCAATTGAACAGTACTACTAATACAAAATACAACAGTTGGGTCTTTAGCCAAATTTAATAATTGTTCGTCTGCTATTGAAGTATTGGTAGAATAAGCATCTAAAGCCACGAAATTAATTGTGCTACTTTTATTTGTAGCAGCTAAATAGTCGGCTGAATCAAATAAAGGCAAGTGTTTTTGTTCTCCTGCTACAGGTATAAAAGTTCGAGCGTTTTGTATAATTCTTAATGTACCAGGTAAATCAAAATCAATTGTTAGATCACCAACAAATACATAATCCGCTGCAGCATCTGCAATGCTCCATTTATCTGTACTTTCATTATAGGTGTAGCCAATACTCATTAAAGCTGCTCTATCAATAAAGCTGAGCTTGCTTAAATCTGCCACAACTACTGGCACTTGCTGATGTCCAATATTTTCAACAGCATGCGTATTTCTTCTTTTATATTCAAATGGACTATAAGTCAATTTGTCAACAGAAGGAATACTTAAGCTATTAACAATTTGACCATTGTATCTTTTAACAATATCCCTACAAACAGGAATTTCTAGTTCAGGATCTTCTGTAAGGCTTACTCTTATGGTATCACCAATACCATCTTCCAATAATGTACCTATACCAATGGCACTTTTAATTCTTCCATCTTCACCATCTCCTGCTTCAGTTACGCCCAAATGTAATGGATAAGATTCTCCAAATTCATTTTGCATTTGCTGAATCAACAATCTATATGCTTGAACCATCACCTGAGGATTACTAGATTTCATGCTTAAAATAATTTGATGATAATCCAAGCTTCTAGCAATTCTTAAAAATTCCATAGCACTTTCCACCATACCGATTGCAGTATCTCCATATCGACTCATGATTCTATCACTTAAAGAACCATGATTGGTACCGATTCTCATAGCAGTGCCATGCTCTTTACAAATCAACACTAATGGAGTAAATTTTTCTCTAATGCGCTCTATCTCTTCAATATATTCAGCATCTGTATAATCAATTTGTTCAAATTTTTTCTTGTCCACATAATTTCCTGGGTTCACTCTTACTTTCTCTACAATTTTGGCAGCTATTTCTGCAGCATTAGGAGTAAAATGAATATCTGCCACCAAAGGAGTAGTATAACCTTTCTCTTTTAATTTAGCTTTGATCATAGCTAAATTTTCTGCTTCTTTTTTACTCGGCGCAGTAATACGAACCAATTCTGCACCCGCCTCAATACATTTAATTACTTGTTCTACTGTTTTTTCTGTATCCATTGTGTCAGTAGTAGTCATGGTTTGAACTCTAATTGGATGTCCACCACCAATAACCAAATCTCCCACTTTCACTTCACGGGTTATTAATCTTTTATAGTTAGTTAAAGAGTTACAGTAGTATTGCATATATTCTTAAATAAGTTGTATGTTAAATCAACAATTATCTTTTACCTTTTAAAAATCCTTGTTGTAGCAAAATCGCTTTTAATACATTAATATTTTTATTAGTAAGATCTTCGGTATTCAAAGACTGGGTAGATAATACAAAGAAATAAACATGCTTATTTTCTTCTACATAACCAAGTACCCAACTTTGCTTTCCTTCACTTGTGGCAACATAACTTAATTTATAACTAGCATTATCTTCTTTCAAAATCATTTTTTTCAAAATATCCTGAGAACGCTTTTGAAAATACAATTGGTTAAAATATAGTTTTTTAATTAATCCCAATTGTTCATCAGCGGTAATTCTCAAAGAGTTGTCGTACCAGAATTTTTCCATATTGGCACTCACAATTCCTTTCCCATAATGCAAAGAATCTATCACTTTCAACAAACTAGGTCTGCCAATTTGTTGAATCAGATTTTGATAAGCCAAAGTAGAATCAAAACTTAACCAAGTACTTGTATTATTGGTGATAATGCCTTTTTCAACTGCAACCATTGCCGGCAAAAGAAAAAAGCTATTTAATGGAGCCACTGCTGAATCCTTATAAGCCGCTAAATTATGAATAGTAAATTGCTCTGTACCATTATCTAAAAGTGCAAAACTGCCATACATGCCAGCACTATCTAAAATTTTTCCAATGGCAGCATCAGATTGAACATTATTGGGGCTACAAGCCGAAATAAGGCCAAGAATACCAATAAAAAAAACCGCTTTAAATTTCATAAGATGATTATTCATTACAGCAACAAAATTACCATTTAATCACAATAAAAAGCCCCGATTAGATGACTAATCAGGGCTTTTCTGTAGATTCTTTTAGATTATTGAATATCTAATAATTCAACATCAAAGATTAAGGTAGATCCAGGGCCAATTAAAGCTCCAGCAGATCTTTCACCATAAGCCAATTCAGAAGGAATGAATAATCTCCACTTACTTCCTACAGTCATTAATTGAACTGCATCCTGCCATCCTTTAATCACACCATTTAAAGGGAAGCTAATTGGCTCTCCTCTTTGAACGGAGCTATCAAATACTTCACCTGTAAT